>JBLHKV010000107.1:0-11907 GCA_047618115.1 Halieaceae bacterium
TAATTAAGTAAACTGTCCCCAAAACTACATCAGGCGTGTGTACTTAAGCCGCTTCGGTTGATCGGCCGCTGCGCCCATGCGCTTGTGGCGTTCCTCTTCGTAGTCGCTGAAGTTACCCTCGTGGAATACCACCGCACCATCGTCCTCGTAGGCGAGGATGTGCGTTGCGATACGGTCGAGGAACCAGCGATCGTGAGAGATAACCATCGCACAGCCCGGGAAGGCCAGAATAGCTTCCTCCAGCGCCCGTAGGGTTTCCACATCGAGGTCGTTGGTAGGCTCATCGAGCAACAACACGTTGCCCCCTTGCCGCAGTAACTTAGCCAGGTGCAGGCGATTGCGTTCACCGCCAGACAAGTCCTTCACGAACTTCTGCTGATCCGATCCTTTAAAATTAAAGCGCCCAACGTAGGAGCGTGAAGGTACTTCATAGTTGCCGATGCGAATAATATCGAGCCCGTCGGAAACCTCCTCCCATACGGTTTTGCTACCGTCGAGGTCGTCGCGGCTCTGGTCGACGTATGCTAGCTTCACCGTTTCACCGATCCGTATTGTGCCGCTATCGGGCTGTTCCTGCCCCACCAGCATTTTGAATAAGGTCGATTTGCCCGCGCCGTTGCCGCCGATAATGCCGACGATGCTTCCCTTGGGCACCTCAAAGCTCAGAGGATCAAATAAGGGGCGCTCCCCAAAGCTCTTGGTCACGCCCTCTACCTCAATTACCACATCACCCAGGCGCTCGCCCGGTGGAATGTAAATTTCGTTGGTCTCATTTCGACTTTGGAAGTCCTGTGAGGACAGGTCTTCAAAGCGCTGCAGACGAGCCTTGCTCTTCGCCTGCCGACCCTTGGGGTTGCTGCGTACCCACTCCAGTTCGGCTTTGATGGTCTTTTGTAGCGAGACCTCGGTGCGCGCTTCTCGGCCCAGGCGCGCCTCCTTGGCCTCCAGCCAGTCGGAGTAGTTCCCCTGGTAGGGAATGCCGCGGCCGCGGTCGAGTTCTAGAATCCAGCCCGCGGCGTTATCCAGGAAATAACGGTCGTGAGTAATGGCCACCACGGTGCCGGAAAAATCGTGCAGAAACCGCTCCAGCCAGGCCACACTCTCGGCGTCCAGATGGTTGGTTGGCTCGTCCAGTAACAACATGTCCGGGCTCGATAACAATAGCCTGCACAATGCTACGCGGCGCTGTTCGCCGCCGGAAAGTTTAGTGACATCGGCGTCCCAGGGCGGCAGACGCAGGGCATCGGCGGCGACCTCCAGGCGAGTGTCTATATTGTGTGCGTCGGTAGCCTGGATAATATCTTCAAGGCGTGCCTGCTCGTTGGCCAGTTTGTCGAAGTCTGCATCTGGTTCGGCATAGTCGGCATAAACTTTATCCAAGCCCGCCAGTGCATCCAGCGCCTCGGCGACACCTTCCTCGACGTTGCCGCGCACGTCTTTTTCGGGGTTAAGATGCGGTTCCTGGGGTAGGTAGCCTATCTTTATCCCCGCTTGAGGCCTGGCCTCGCCAAGAATATCGGTATCTAAGCCCGCCATAATGCGCAGTAAAGTGGACTTACCCGAGCCGTTCAAACCGAGTACACCGATTTTGGCGCCGGGGAAAAATGACAGGGAGATATCGGTGAGAATCTGGCGCTTGGGCGGGACAACCTTCCCCACGCGGTTCATCGTAAAGACGTATTGGGCCATGTTGGTTCCTGATCTAGGGAAAAGCCTGCGAAAGGTACATAAATTGAGCGTTTAGCGCAATCCGGCGCCGTCTCGCAGTCAAATCCTAGTTGAATAAATTTGAACCGGTATCGTTCAATTGGAAATCAATAGAGGGTAGAATGCGTCCTCATTTTCAGCCCTGTAAATTGATAGTTTTGGGGACAGTTTACTTAAATAATTATCCATAATTAATTAAGTAAACTGTCCCCATAATTAAGAGGAGAGCCCAATGTTTGATAAAAGCATGAAAATTGAAGGATTCGACGACGATATCTGGAATGCGATCCAGGCCGAGAATACGCGCCAGGAAGAGCATATCGAACTTATTGCTTCTGAAAACTACACCAGCCCACGGGTAATGGCAGCGCAGGGCAGCTCCATGACCAACAAATATGCCGAGGGTTATTCCGGCAAGCGCTACTACGGTGGCTGTGAACATGTCGACGTCGCCGAGACCCTCGCCGTCGAGCGCGTCAAGGCCCTGTTCGGCGCAGACTACGCCAACGTCCAGCCCCACTCGGGCTCCCAGGCCAACTCCGCTGTATACCTCGCCTTACTCCAGCCAAACGACACCGTGCTGGGTATGAGCCTGGATGCCGGCGGACACCTTACCCACGGCGCCAAGCCCAATTTTTCCGGCAGAATGTATAACGCCATCCAGTACGGTCTCGACACCGCAACGGGAGAGATCGACTACGCTCAGGTTGAAGCCCTCGCCCTGGAACACAAACCCAAAATGATTGTCGCCGGCTTCTCCGCCTACTCGCGCATCGTCGATTGGCAGCGTTTCCGCGAAATCGCCGACCTGGTAGGCGCCTATCTTCTGGTCGACATGGCCCACGTCGCCGGCCTCGTCGCCACTGGTCACTACCCTAACCCCGTGCCCTTTGCCGACGTCGTTACCTCCACCACGCACAAAACCCTGCGCGGCCCTCGCGGCGGCGTCATATTGGCACGCGCCAACCCGGAACTTGAGAAAAAATTCAACTCCGCCGTATTCCCCGGCGGTCAGGGCGGCCCACTGATGCACGTTATCGCCGCCAAGGCCGTCAGCTTCAAGGAATGTGCCGAACCCGAGTTCAAGGTCTATCAGCAACAAGTCGTCGACAATGCCAAGGTCATGGCCGCAACCTTCCTCGCCCGTGGTATCAACATTGTCTCTGGCGGCACCGATAATCATCTGATGCTGGTTGATCTTATCGGTAAGGAATACACGGGCAAAGACGCTGATGCCGCCCTCGGTGAAGCCAATATCACAGTCAACAAGAACGCCGTCCCCAACGACCCACGCTCGCCCTTTATTACGTCTGGCCTGCGCGTCGGCACCCCTGCTGTCACTACCCGGGGTTTTAAGGAAGATGAGGTGCGTCTCCTCACTGGCTGGATGTGTGATGTTCTCGACTCTTTGGAGAATGGGACTTCTGAGCAGGTAATTGCTGAGGTTAAGGTCAAGGTTTTGGAGATTTGTAGTCGGTTTCCTGTTTATCGGTGAGTTTGGGTTGGATGTCGAGGTGCTTGGGACGGGTTCATTACTATCAATGTGCTTTCACAGACACGCCGTACCGATGCGTCGGACCGTCCCATCCATGGGGGCTCCCATCCGAAACGACGGACCGCGCCGTCCATGGCCGATGAGGGTCTGTGAAAGCACATTGACAGCACTAAACCCTTTATTGATAGTGGCTCCTTAGACAGGCAACGCTTAATTTACCTCATAGGCCAGTGCCGTAAATCTCCCTTCAGGGACCGTATCCGACAGGGACGTCGGATCCGAGCCCCGATGGATGGGTTAACGGCGTGTCCCTGAAGGGAGATTTACGGTAATGGCCGGAACTTAAACGCACCCCCAGGAATAAAAAAATGCACTGTCCATTTTGCGCCGCTGAAGACACCAAAGTCATAGACTCACGCCTGGTTGCCGAGGGCGATCAAGTGCGCCGTCGCCGTGAGTGTCTCAGCTGCCACGACAGATTCACCACCTATGAAACCGCCGAATTACTCATGCCGAGGATTATCAAAGAAAACGGTAATCGCGAGCCCTTTGACGAAGCAAAACTGCGATCGGGCATAGTGCGCGCGCTCGAAAAAAGACCCATCAGTCTCGAAAAAATTGAGGCCGTTATCAACCAGATTAAACACGCGCTGCAGGCAACGGGCGAACGCGAATTACAGTCTCGTGATGTCGGTGAGCAAGTCATGAACCGGCTCCGGGATCTCGACGACGTCGCCTATGTTCGGTTTGCGTCAGTTTATCGCAGCTTTCAGGACCTTAACGAATTCCGCGCCGCCATAGATCACCTCGACAGCGAAGCCCGGGATGCAGGCTTACCTCAGGGCACCGAGTAAGTTGGTCGCTGTAATCGCCCTGTCATGATCAGCCCGACAGAAATGAACTACATGGCCCGTGCACTGGAGCTTGCGCGGCGTGGGGAGGGAACAACTACACCCAACCCCAGCGTTGGTTGTGTACTGGTTAAAGACGGCAGAATTATCGGCGAAGGGCATACGCAGCCCGGCGGTGTGCCTCACGGTGAGGCCGATGCGCTTGCAAAGTTGAGCGAGTCTGCAGCCGGCGCCACTGCCTATGTAACGCTCGAGCCCTGCGCTCATCAGGGCAAGTCACCACCGTGCAGCCAGGCGCTTATCGACGCCAAAGTCGCTCGCGTGGTTATCGCCACCCGAGACCCTAATCCATTGGTGGCAGGGCGCGGCGTGGCGCTGTTACAGGAGGCTGGCATTGCAGTCAGCGAGGGTTTGCTGGAAGCCGAGGCGCGGGCGGTTAACGCAGGCTTTATGCAGCGAATGGAAACAGGTAAACCTAAAGTGGTGGCCAAACTAGCCATGAGCCTGGACGGGAAAACGGCTATGGCCAGCGGTGAAAGCCAATGGATAACCGGGCCCGAAGCCAGGGCTGACGTGCAAAAGCTGCGCGCTCGCAGTTGTGCCATCGTTACCGGAGTCGGATCGGTACTCGATGACGACCCTGCCCTGACCGTGCGCCTGGAGGACTACCAGGGCAGCCAGCCACTGCGAGTGATTCTCGATTCCAAATTGCGCACGCCCGCCACTGCCAAAATTTTGCAGCCTCCCGGTGCTAGCCTCATCTTCACCGCGGTGGCCTCACAGTCGCCTGATTACGCAGCTAAACGGTCCACATTGAATGACGCCGGCGCTGAAGTTATGGTGCTGGCAGACGATAACGGCCGGGTCGACCTGGCCGCTGCGCTTGCGGCACTGGGTGAGCGCGGCTGCAACGAAGTTCTGGTAGAATGCGGCTCCCGTTTGGCGGGGGCATTTTTGCGAGCCGGCCTGATCGACGAACTCGTGGTGTATATGGCGCCCAGTCTGTTGGGCAGCAATGCCCGCGGTCTCATCGAATTGCCGCTCGACGCCATGACGGACAAAATTGAACTGGAGCCCATCGATACGCGTGTGGTGGGCCGGGACTGGCGGTTTACTCTAAAGCCCGCCGTCACCAAAAGCGGGCGCTAGAACATGTTTACCGGAATCATCGAAGCAGTAGGTGCCATCGCGGCAATGGAAGAAGTCGGCGGCGATCTGCGCCTGCAAGTCGCGGTCGGCAAGCTCGATATGAGCGATGTGGGGCTGGGCGACAGCATCTCCCACAACGGCGTTTGTTTGACCGTGGTTGAGATGAATGCCGACAGCTTCTGGACCGATGTCTCCGTGGAAACCCTCAACTTCACCACCCTGGGTTCTCTGCAGCTGGGCAGCTCCATTAATCTGGAAAAAGCCATGCTCGCCACAGATCGCTTCGGCGGCCATATCGTCTCCGGCCACGTCGATGGCGTCGGCGAGATAGTGAGTCTTCACACCGATGCGCGCTCCACTCGTTTTCGGCTGCGCGCCCCGGACGATCTCGCCAAATATATTGCCCACAAGGGCTCGGTCTGCGTCGATGGCACCAGCCTAACCGTCAATGCGGTCGATGGCGCCGAGTTCGAACTCAATATTATTCCCCAGACCATGGCCGAAACTATATTCGCTAGCTACCGGTCCGGCTCAAAAGTTAACCTGGAGGTCGATATCATCGCCCGCTACCTGGAACGTCTGTTATGCAAATGAACACTACCGACGAATTAATAGTCGCCGTCCGCCGAGGCGAAATGGTGGTACTGCTGGACGACGATACCGAGAGCAGCAATGAAGGCTGCGTCGCCATCGGTGCGGAACACTGTAGTGCCGATCACATTAATTTTATGGCGCGCAAAGCCCGGGGGTTGATTTGTCTGGCCCTTACCGAGGCGCGCTGTCGCCAACTGGCATTGCCGCCCATGGTCGAGAAAGGTCACGGTGAGAAAGCCAACTTCACTTTATCTATCGAAGCCACCGTGGGCATCAGCACTGGTATTTCCGCGGCGGATCGCGCCCGAACCGTGCAGGCAGCGGTTAATCAGCACGCTAAGGCGGAAGATATCGTCCAGCCCGGCCACATATTCCCCTTGGCAGTTCAGCCCGGCGGCGTCCTTAATCGCGCCGGTCACACCGAGGCGGCATCCGACCTGGCGCGCCTGGCAGGCCTGGAACCCGCTGCGGTTATCGCCGACATCATGAACAACAACGGTGAGCTGGCCCGGTTGGCAGAGCTGGTTGAGTTTGCCGCCGAGCACAAGCTCAAAATAGGTAGCATCGCCGATCTCATCCAATTTCGGGCGGTTAACGAACGCACCGTAAAGCTCATTCGCGATGGCCAGGTCGAAACCGACCACGGCCCGTTTCGTTTGCGCGCCTACCGCGACTCCTACGCCGGTGACATCCACCTGGCACTGACTCGCGGCGACATCAAGGCCGATCAGCCCACGCTGGTGCGAGTCCACGTTGGCTCCACGGTACGGGATATGTTTGCCACCCAGGCGGCAGGACGCGAGACCTGGAACATCGCCCGCTGCCTGCAACGCGTTGCCGATGAAGGTCTGGGCGCGGTGGTATTGCTGGCGGGCAGCGAGAGCGAAGATGATATTCTCGGTGGCGTCGATATCGCCCTGGGTAACGCCGTCGTGGCCAGCCCGGTTGCCGGCGGGCGGGGCGTCTACCTCACAGTAGGGTTGGGCTCGCAAATTCTGCGCGACCTCGGGGTAGGTAAAATCCGCCTGATGGGCGCGCCAATCAAGTACAATGCGATTTCCGGGTTCGACCTGGAAGTCATGGAACACGTAGAGGCAGGGCATGAGTAACATCAAAACAATTGAAGGTTTTTTCACCCAACCGGTTGGCCGCTACGCCATTGTGGTTGGGCGCTGGAACAGCATCGTGGTCGAACCGCTACTGGACGGCGCGCTCGATGCACTGCGTCGCCACGGCGTCAACGACAGCCAGCTCACCATTATCCGTGCCCCAGGCGCCTTTGAAATACCGCTGGTTTGTCAAAAAGCCGCCCAGAGTGGCAATTACGATGCCATTATCGCCCTCGGCGCGGTTATCCGCGGCGGCACGCCCCACTTTGAATACGTCGCCGGCGAGTGCGTCAGCGGCTTGTCCAAAGTCATGATGGAAGCGGGTATTCCCGTTGCCTTCGGCGTACTCACGGTCGACACCATCGAGCAGGCCATTGAGCGCTCCGGCTGCAAAGCGGGCAACAAGGGCGAAGAGGCAGCGCTCTCCGCACTTGAAATGGTCAGCTTGCTAGACAATCTCTGACACCTGACCAGAAGCAGCCAAAATGACTAAAAAAGACGATCACAGCCGACAGAGTTTGGCCGCAAAGCGCCGCAAGGCACGCCACTACGCTGTGCAGGCGCTGTACCAATGGCATATGAACAAAGTACCGCTGGCAGACATCGAGGCCGAGTTCCGGGTCGATTACGATTTTGCCGCAGTCGATCTGGAGTATTTCCAGGAGCTGCTGCACAAGATCCCCACCCAGGTGCCCGAGCTGGAAGAGTGTTTTGAGCCGTTTTTGGTCGAGCGATCTCTGGATGAATTGGGTCCGGTGGAGCGCGCGCTATTGCGCATGGGCACTTACGAGCTGGCCGAGCGCATCGACGTACCCTACAAAGTGGTACTCAACGAATCCGTGGCGTTGGCGAAAAAATTTGGCGCCGCCGAAAGCCACAAATACGTTAACGCCGTGCTGGACAAGGTTGCTCAGCAATTGCGGGCGCCGGAATATACCGCGCCGCGATTGAAGTAACCGCACTCTTCAGTGATTACTGAATTTGCACTGATCAACCAGTATTTCGCTCGCCTTGCGAGCCGTCACGCCGATCGCGTGCAGGTGCCTATAGGCGATGATTGCGCGATAGTGCAGTTGCCCCCGGAGCAGCGTTTGGCTGTTTCCGTCGACACCATGGTCGCCGGCATTCATTTCCCCGCCGAGGCCAGCGCCGATCAAGTTGCTCAGCGCGCCGTTGCTGCAGCGCTTAGCGACCTCGCTGCCATGGGCGCGACACCACTGGGCATCACCCTTTCGCTCACTTTGCGCCAGGCCGATCAAACCTGGCTGGAAGACTTTTCCCGGGGCCTGGAGCAGGTTCTGGACCGCTATCAAGTGCCCTTGCTGGGCGGCGATACCACCCGTGGACCAATCACCGTTGGCGTGCAAGTGCTGGGCACCGTGCCAACAGACCAGTGCCTGACCCGGCAAGGCGCCCGCGCCGGCGACAAAGTATACGTTTCCGGCACGCTTGGCGATGGCGCGGCGGCGCTGGCGCTTATCGAAAACCGCGCAAAATTCACCGATAGCGTTTATCTGCTATACCGTTTTTACCAGCCCAGTGCGCGTATTGAACTGGGCCGCGCACTGCTGCAGCTGGCGAGTGCCGCCATCGATATTTCCGACGGCCTGCTGGCGGATGTAGGCCATATCGCCCGCCGCTCCATGGTCGGCATACGCCTCAATATAGATCAACTTCCCCAGTCCACTGCGGTGGTCGATCACGCCGATGCCCTTATCTGGGCGCTGACCGGTGGCGACGACTACGAGTTGTGTTTTACCGCGGCCGCCGACCATCACGCCAAGATCCTCAGCATAAGTGCTTCCCTCGGGGTCGCCATCACCGAAATCGGTGAGGTTTATACCGGTAGCGGCATCAACTGCGTCGACGCCAACGGGGATACTCTCACCGCCGAGCAAATGGGTTTGACGCGCGGCGGCTTTGAACATTTCGGAGCGGCTACATGAACACGCCGAGCTTTGCAGAGCTGCTGCGCAACCCGGTGCACATGGCAGCGTTCGGCTTTGGCAGCGGCCTATTTCCCAAAGCGCCTGGCACCATGGGCACCGTTATGGCCGTGCCGTTGTATTTGCTGTTGGCGCAACTACCCACGCTGACTTACAGCGCTGTAGTTGTCGTTACTGCTGTGCTGGGCATCTATTTGTGCGGCCGTTGCAGCAGCGATCTGGACGTCGAGGATCACCCTGGCATCGTCTGGGACGAATTTGTCGGGTTTTGGATTACCATGTGGATGGTACCTGTCGAGTGGCCGTGGATACTGGCGGGATTTTGCGTATTTCGGTTTTTTGATATCCTCAAGCCCTGGCCAATTTCGTGGATGGACAGAACAATTAAAGGCGGCTGGGGGATCATGCTGGACGACATTTTCGCGGGGCTGGCGGCGTGCTTTGTCCTGCAAATAGGGCTACACTTGGCGCCGCAGTTGAATTAAATGGGAAGATTGGTGAGTAAAGCGAAACTACTGTGTGCGATCGCATTATTGTTACTGGGCCAGTCGGTTTATGCCCAGAAGCAGGTGGTCGCTGTGGGCCTGTTTGACGGAGCCGTTTTGTTGCGTGTCGACGGCATTCAAAAATTGGTTCGCACCGGTGAAATTTTCGATGGCGTTAAAGTCGAAGAGGCCGACCCCATGAAAACCACAGTCTCCCAGGCTGGGGTCCGCGAAGAGTTGAGGCTCACCGGCCACATAGCCACCGCATTTACGCCACCGAGTCGCACCCAGTGGTCGATACCCGCTAATTCCGCTCGTCAATACATCACCACCGCCTCTATCAATGGCCGCCGCATCAAGATGTTGGTCGATACCGGCGCCACCGTTGTCGCCCTTAGTAGTCTGCAGGCCGATCGTCTACAGATGAATTACAAAGAAGAAGGCAAAGAGGGAACCGTGACAACCGCATCCGGTGTGGCCAAGGCCTGGCACTGGAAGCTCGAACGCGTTAACGTTGGCGGTCTCGACGTGGGGTACATCGACGCGACCGTGATTGAAGGGGCTTACCCTGAAATAGCGCTGCTAGGCATGAGTTTCCTCGAGAAAGTCGATATGCGTGAAACCAGCGGTGTACTACACCTCTACCAGAAGTATTAATCCTCCTTTCATCCCACATCACAGAGAAACCGAATACCGCGTGACTGCTCACTACGTAGAATCTTCCCGTCTCCCCACCCAATGGGGCGAATTCAAAATACACGGCTTCGAGGACGCAAACTCCAATAAAGAACACGTGGTCTTGACCATGGGCGACGTCGCGAGTGGCGAGCCCGTACTGGCGCGTATCCACTCCGAGTGTCTCACCGGTGATTCGCTGTTCAGCATGCGCTGCGACTGTGGCTCACAGTTGCAAGAAGCATTGAAGCGCATCTCAGAGGAGGGTAGGGGAGCGTTGCTGTATTTACGCCAGGAAGGGCGTGGAATAGGGCTGCTCAACAAAATCCGCGCCTACAAACTACAGGACGAAGGTGCCGATACCGTCGAGGCCAACGAAGCCCTGGGTTTTGGCGCCGACCTGCGTGACTACAGTATTTGTCGGCCCATGCTCGAACACCTGGGTATCGGTCAAGTACGTCTTATGACCAACAATCCCAAAAAAGTTGCCGCGATAGAAAAAATGGGCGTAACCGTCACCGAGCGCGTCGCGCTTCGAACCGGCGACAACCCCCACAACGAGAAATACCTATCGACCAAGGCCGGCAAACTAGGCCACCTAATCTCCTAATAGTTTTGGGTAGTTTTGGGGACAGTTTACTTAATTATTTTTGGGGACAGTTTACTTAATTATTTGAATTTCTCAGACGCTGAAATTCAAATAATTAAGTAAACTGTCCCCAAAAATAATTAAGTAAACTGTCCCCAAAACTATTTCTTCGGCCCGGTCTTACACTTACGTAGAGAATGTCCGGTAACGCGCTCCAGGTTTTGCATGAAGCTGTCGTCTCCGATGGGTCGGCCTGTTTTTGTGTGGGCTCGAATGCTATCCAGCTCGGCTTTTGGAAGGGCCAGGTCGAGATAATTCTGCCAGTTTGATATCCGCTCGAGCATCGGCTTTACGGTCACCAATGCATCGTCTTCGCCGCGTAAATGTGCGTGCACGCTCGACCAATTCCAGTCATTTGGTTGTGCACATAGGCGGGCTCTAGTAGGGTTCAATTCGGTATACCTGACCGCTGACAGTAGATGAGTTTCGTCCATGATGAACGAATGGAATCTCTCCTGCCAGAGATGTCCTCGCCACCCCTCGCGCCGATTTATCATACGCGTATACCGACGATGTGCCTCGCTAAAGAAAGCCGCCAGGCTGTCCTTATCCTCAGGAACAACAACAAGGTGCACGTGGTTGGGCATAAAACAATAAGCCCAAATTTCAACTCCAGATTTAGCTTTGGCACCCGCCAGCATGCCAAAATAAGCTTGGTAATCTTCGTTTGAAAAAAATGTTTTTTGCCCGCGATTGCCACGTTGAGTGACATGGTGCGGATATTGGGGTACAACGACTCGCGCCATCCTGGCCATTATAGTGCTCCTTGCTTGGTCGATTTCAGGCATCCTGCCTGAGCCCGAGTGTGCCAGATGACGGCCAATGAAGCGAATTCAATAATTATGGGGACAGTTTACTTAAATAGTTTTGGGGACAGTTTACTTAATTATTTGAATTTCTCAGACGTTGAAATTCAAATAATTAAGTAAACTGTCCCCAAAACTCCCAAAACTATTTAAGTAAACTGTCCCCAAAACTCACGGGAATCGTGAAAATGAAGGTGCTGCCCTGACCCAAGCCAGCGCTCTCGGCGCACAGCGTACCGCCGTGTAGCTCAATCAGGCTCAGCGTTAGTGACAGGCCAAGGCCGGTGCCCTTGGTCTTGCCCGCCGCGCGGTTTTTCACCTGGTAGAATTTATCAAATAATTGCTCCTGCTGCGCTGGCGTGATGCCGATGCCGCTGTCTTGAACCATCACCACGATAATATTTTCCGCCACTCCCTCGTCGATCTCTATAGCTTTGCTTT
>JBLHKV010000108.1:0-11856 GCA_047618115.1 Halieaceae bacterium
CATGCCGCCGACCGTCATCGATCGGTTATTGGCGCTAGGGCACTCACCGTCGACCAGCGCTTGCCACTGGTCTCGACGGATCGCGGCCGCCTCCAGAACGATATAGATAGCTTCAGTGAATGTCAGTGAATGTTTAGTCATCAAGAACCTCTAAGTGATCACCCTCGAACGGGTGTTTGGTGGTGAAATATCCGATCCGGTTAACGTAGTGCGCGCCATCGATAATGTAATTGGCGTCATCGCACTCGACCAAGGTCCAGATATATTTGTGAAACCCGTTCAGTCTCTCTCCGGTCGGTTGCGGGAGGTCTTCCCAGTCGGTCGGCGATTCCTGCTCGGGCTCGTATTTGTCGCGCCACTCGTCAAAGGTCATCGGGGAACGCTCGCTCACGGTATCGATCAAGGGCCTCAAGTACCGCGGGTTCGACCGCAATGCGCGTGGTGCTGTCCTGGCCGCGCAGATCAAGGATGATGTGGTAGCCATCGCAGCTGGCGTAAACACCATCGCCAAGGTATTCATCGGGTATTGGTGGTTTTGGGGTAACGTCGGTGCCACTCATTGTGGGTCCGCCCTATAATCTACATACGCCTGCCAGAGGATCTGATTAATCTGGTCCCAAAATTCCTTCGTGATGCTGAGACCACCTGCACCACCCTCGATGTAACCCAGCTGGCGCCAACTCTGAAGTATGTCGCGCTCCTCTGAGTTGACCCGGTTAGGATCGATCCGCTGATTATTCATCATGCAGTATTGAATATATGGCATTAGCCGCAATTCCCGGGGCGTAATCTCACGCCCGAGTTGCACCATTGCCACATCCTGGACCACTCTCGTTAGCACTCCGCGTCCGTTACTCATTATCCAGCTCCTTGTGAACACCGTGAACAAAGCTAGTGATAGTCTCATCGCACTTAATGCACCTGAGCTTAGACCCAGTGTACTGAACCATGTCTGCGGAGCGAGAATTCTCAATCCCATCGAAATTGCACCAGACGTTTTGCCGGACCTGTTCAATAAAGTAATACCCTGCGTCACCGTCGCAGTAAGGGCACTTAGTTATTTTTGCTGTCATTTGGGTTCTCCTGTTATGGGAGACGAACTGTACCACTAATTCAATACGTGTTGTATTAGTTTTTAGTTCGGGATGCTAGAAAGGCCTGGAGCACTGCGATGACTTCTTCATCTTCCCTGAACGCTAATGCTTTGTTACCCGTTATCCCTGGGACATGAATACGTGATCGTTTAGAGCCGCCCCCTGTGGTGGGCTCAGAGACCGGTGGAGCCACGAACGCGCCGCAGTAGATACCAAGGGTGGCTATGCCGGTACTGGGGTCAGCGCAGCGTATGCCGAGACGCGCAAGGCCGCCAGCGCTCACAGCGTCCCTGTTCTGGTCTGCACGGTATCGGTCGCGCCGTTGAGTGCGCCAATGGTGATGCCGCCGACGGTAACTGAATTGTCGTCGTTGGTGGTCATTGGCTTGGTTGGATCGAGTCCGAGTCGAGCCCAGAGTTCGAGCAACCTGGTATAGGTGCCCTGATCGAGGATAGTGACATTCGGGTTGGCGCTGGCATTGTTAGTGATCTTCACATCGCCGCGTACTGCCCAGCTGCCCTCGGTACAACTGGCATCGACTGTCATGTGGCTATCGCCATCGTAGCTAATCGCAGTGCCCGGCACGGTATTGTTATCGAACCTCATGCCGCCACCGTACTTGTGGATAGTCATACTAACGTCGGCACCATTGTAATCAAGTATAACTGGCGTATCCCCTGCCGATCCCGAATCGCAGTTCACTAAATGGATTTCCATGAGATTTGGTGTTGCCGATAAAGTGATGGCCGTTCCAGGTCTCAATATGCAGCGGTTGAAGTTAGTTTCAAATGCCGCGCTCCCTACGCCGGTGATGCCGTTTACATGAACGCTTTCGACATCGATAGCACCGTTGATATCGCCCGTTAATTCACACCTTCGGAATTGTGAACGCACCGTTGAGGTTGTCAGTCCCAGGTCGAGGATAGTGATGTTGGGCCCATCGCCGAAACACACATAACCGTCGACGTTATCGCCACCGGCAAAGGTGTAGTTGCCTCTGAAACGGAGCTTGTTGACACCCGTGGCCACGGCAATAATGATGGCGTCAGCGACGCTCAACACCGGTTGCTGCCCAGTACCTGCAGGAAACACCGTGCCAGCTTGCGCGAGCCCGGTGCTATTTGTCTGGTCGACCTGGATTTCGTTATTGTAGGTCGCGAAGTTCAGCGATCCCTGAAAGGCTGTTGTCGCGCTGGATGATGACGATCGCACAACCTGGGTACCTACAGTTGGGAAGATCGGATCGATCGATGTCACCAGATCGGCGCCAACCGCAACCATGTTTCCGCCCGAGACATTGCACTGAACCTCATTGGTAACGCTGTAGCTATCGGTAATTGACCAGTCATTGCTGACACCAGACTCGAGCGGCTCGTGCCGCAGGGTAGTCTCGGTCAAGACTTCGATAACGGTGGCAATCGATCCATCCGTGTAGTTGATCAGCATGGCGCCACGCTCCACCCCATTAGCGATAAAGGTCGCGGCAGTGTCCGTCAGGATGTTGGTACCGGTTGATGTAGCGGTACCTGTTTGTTCCGGGGTCGTCCGGGCCTGGAACGCCAGCACGGCATCCTGCAGGGTCGAGGTTAAGCCAACCGATGTTCCGCCATCAAGATCTTCGCCGCCGCCCGTTTGGATCAACCGCGGAAACTGGCCACCTTCGCGGCTATCCTCGTAGCTGGTTATCGTGTCATGTAGATCCTGAATATTAACGACCGTGGATGGTAGCGCCACAGTGATGATGCGCGGAGACAGCTCCATATTGTAGCTAAAATCACTCCGGACTGTCATCGCGCACAATCTCCAAATGAATATTGGCTTCGGCCGCAGCCATGATGCGCGCAGCGGTATCGATGTCTTCCATCATTTTCCTGTAGGAGGCGATCGTGGCGCGTTCAGCCTCGATCGCCACTTCCAAGGTTTCAATGTTCTTCCGGCACCCTACTATGCCATTCTCCAAACCCTCGACGGTATACATAAATCAAACTCCCCAGTTGATTAAGCGTGAATGGTATCAGCGTTCCTGATTGTCGCCACGTTTCGATCGGTACCGGATGTCGTATCGTCCGTTACAAATCGCTTGATCTTGCTCGCGTTCCTGGTGTTGGACACCTTGATCCGGTAGAAGATCGGAGCAACGTAAACGATTGAAACGCTGGCACTGGACCCGGTCGCGTACTCGTCGATCAACGATACATAAACATCGTCCAGCGTATTCATTGCGATTGGCAGGCAGTTAAGCTCAATGCTGTCGGCCGTGGTTTGGGCGGCAATAGCTGGGCTGATAGTTACCTGATTCGCGCTGTCGACCGAAGTGACATAGCTCACTGCCTCGGCCCGAGTATGGTTGACCACGATGTCGCCGCGCTTGGCGTTGGTAAATGCGCCCGCCTCAACGATGGTTGTGGTATTAGTTCCGGCATCAGCCGAAGCCACCACGATATTCGACAAAGTGAAAGTGCTGGACACCCAGGAATCAAACCGGACCCGGTAATGCTTGTTGTTATCCGATTCGTCGCGGATGTTGACAGCGCCACCGGTAGTTTTTCCAGGTGTATCCGCTGTAATCGCAGCGTCAACAACCAAGGTCGCGCCACCAATGATCCCGGTACCGTCTGAACTGTACTCGGTTTTGTTGATGGCAAGCCCTGCGCCCAGTAAACGATGGCTCCAGACCAGATCTGAATTCAGTGCAGTTTCCGCACCACCAACCAGGTTGGAGACAGACAACGAGATCGCAGTCGGCCGCACCCTGGGATTACCCGCGGAGTCGATCAGCTGGAAGGCATTCTCGTCAGCAGCGACCCAGTCAGACAGTAGGCCACCGCGTGATCCGAACCATCGCCCACCAGCAAATCGGGCTATTGGCGCGTCGTTAGTCGCGATAAATAATGTTGCAAAGGTGTTAGGTGTAACCGTGCCAAGGGCATCATTATCGGTAACAATGTTCGCGGTATTGAAAATGCCGCGAGTGTCGCGCAGCATGATCTGCTTGAGTGTGGTGTCATGCGATACCACAATACCGGTTGCACCACTGGTGGCTTGTGTTACGTCAGATCCCTCGCTAATAGTACCGGTAACCGTGCCAGAGTATTCAAGATAAACGGTTGGTCCTTGGTATTGCTCGCCCTCGATGCCATCCACGGTTGCGGTGGCGCCGTTGCGAGTAATGTATTTGCCCCACTCGTAAACTTCGGACAATGGGTTCTGATTACAATCGATGGTATATGCCCAGCCTTCTGCTGTGGCATCGTCGTTGATATCAAATGTGGTGTTGCCAAAGGCGATTGTTGGGATGACGCCAGAGGTAAACCATGCCGCTAGTGCTGGGCCTTGCGGGGTCGATGCAGAGGACCCGGTAGCTGCGCCGGTATCGTCATTGTTGGTAATCGCACCACCGTCAAAGTCAACCTGCGGGTCGCCGATCAAGTAGTAGTGATAGGTCGCTGTCGCACCGGGGTTATCTATCAGCGTGATAATGCCGCGCGCGCCGTTGGTGTCGTCCTGGATTTCATCACCGACACTAAACACTCCGGACCCGCCAGAGACTGTGGTCGATGCGTAACCGGTAGTCTGGTTGGAGTCGTCTGCAGGCTTGAGCGGGACCGGGTTCCGTCCACCGGAGATCAGTGAAACGGTTACCTCGAATGAATCGTACAGGGTGTTGCCTTTACGGGCCAGTACCGTCAGGTTTCCTGCATCGATGGACGCCAGCGTTGGGCTCGCAATGTCATTGATGAAGATACACCGGTCGAATGAGCCTTCTTCCCACCAGTCTTGCCCTGGGGTATTGGCATCTTCGATGCGTGCGCGGGTTAGATCGGCAACAAGTCCCTGGTAAATATACCAATGGGTGTCACCGTCAACCGGTAGCACGTTGAACAAGTTCGCCCAGATCTGCTCGCCGGTATTGGCCGCGGCATTCTGAACGCTGACATTTGAGTTACAGGTCAAGTTTCCAGAAACCGAATCGAAAGAGTTCGCAGCGGCATTGGTGTCGGGTCGGATGACCAGGTACTCAGTGCCGCCAGTGTTTGGGGTGATCACCTCGAGCAATGTTCCTGCGTCACCGGCTGCGTGCGTAATATCAAACCCGACATCGGCAGCAACAATAGCGCCGGCAGTGTTGACCGGGGCTATGACGATACCAGTAGCGGACCCGGCGACGTGACCCCAACCAGAGGTTTTGAGCGCGCCACCAGTTAAATGCTGCAGGCATTCGTAAGAAATGAACCAGGGATCGGAATCGTTCGCGTCAATCAGCCCGATGGTGTATTCCACCGGAGTTTCAGCAGTCATGCACGTAGCATCGTCGCCGGTCGCCGGTTCGTCGAGCAAGTCGGCCATAGCCGAATAAACTTCATTCATTGTTCGAGTGCCAGCCGCAGCGCCAGACCATTCCAGTCGCTTCTGCCGATTCTCATCGAGATAATAGACGGTGATGTCACCGGTAAGGATTGTATCGCTCATAATAATTTCCTATGCATTGTTGTTGGGATCTACCCGTAATGTTCGTGTTACTGAAAAACCATTTCCTGATGCGATAGTCCCCACTCCGCTGTCGTGAATATACTTCGGACTGTCTGCCGCCGAAGACCTCCGTACTCGAAAATAAATATCCGCTGGTACCGTTCCCCCAAACGAGGTACTAACGATACCCGATGCGTTTGTATCCTGGACGATCACCACCGAGTCATCCGCCGTTAAGTAGCAGGACACTTGAGCGTTAGCGATCGGATCGTTGTTCTTGTCCAAGACAAGGAAATCCACTGGTACCGACTGACTAACCGTGACAGTAGCGCCAGCAGTTCTGACGTGCGTGTCTAGCGTAACCCCGGTGCCGCCAACAATATTGATCGTCATCGTGCCCGTGGCTATATTAACAAAAATCGCCTTATCAGCGTCCGTGGTCAATGAATAGCCGGTGAAATCCACATTGGTGAGCGTTAAGTCTGCTGCGGTGCCGCCGATCTCTAATCCGTTGCCGGTGCCAGTGCTGACGAACGAACTGCCATTTGTCTTGGCAGCTTCCGCCGGGGTGGCTGCACTCACTGCCGTAACCTCTGGACTGGAATCAAAGGAGCAGTTATTGAAAGTACCATCCGCCAGGGTTACTAAACCGGCATTAATCCACCTACTGCCGTTTACGGTTGAACCTGACCCGAATATGCTCGGGCCGAAATTAATGAAGCCAACATTGGTGAGGGCTATTGTTGCCGCTGCGGTCAGCACCTCAAACCTACCGCGATTGTTTGTTCCCAGCGCGTTGAAGTTGACGTTGGTTAAAGTGAATATGCTGGAGGCATGTTCTATCAATATCTCTGTGAGGTCGGTCAGAGAATGACGGGTATCGACAATGTTGATGTTGGTGTTGCTGTCCAAAAACTCACACGCGGTAGCAGCACTGCCTACCCTGACTTTACCCTGTAAGCTATAACCGCCACCCACTTCGACCAGTATGCCTTCGCGGGCCACGATGTCGTCGGCGGCTATTCCTGCAAAGTCTGCTTCGGGATCGGCGCCCGTTCCGTTCAGAATGTCGTAGCCTGTGCCAATTCTTACGGCATCCATAGCAAGGTTAGCGAACTTTGCAGCGCCTGTTGTGTTGGCACCGCACCCTATTTGTGATGGTGTGGCGCTAGGGGTTCCAACCGGTGTGCGAAAGTTAGCCAGAGTTGTTTCAACAAAACGAACGGCATACGGAATCATTCCGCCAAGAGGCAAGGTATCAACCCCGTTAACGTGGAACTTCACAAAGTTGGATGTGTCATCACCTATGTTAAAAACAATGCCTCGATTGTCTCGCGAAGCGGCCAGGCCATAAGTGCCCATACAAATCCAGCCATAGAAGTGGTCATCTGCGCCGATGGTGAAGTTAGATACGTTGTCAAACAGAAAGCCACGCTCTGTATTGTTGATCTGCTTATCTACAGCATTCGTGCCTTCAATAGCATAGTCAATGCCAGCCGCAGCCGCGCCACCACCACCCCCGTAATCGGTAATGCTACCGACACCTTCCATTAGGTCAATATCGGTCAGGTCGGATGTATAGGTTGCTGCAACCATTGTTTACTCGGGTGGCTTGCTAACGTGAAATTGAATGGTATCTCCGACCTTGACCTTGCCATCATCCGTTTTTACCAGTCGCTTGAACTGGAGTCCCGCGCGTAGCCACGGCAATTTCAACCAATACGAAACCCCCAGCAGCACCCAGTAAAAAGCGAAGGCCATTGGCCCCGTGACCACCGCGAACTTCATTACGCTGGAGTGATCGACGATCAGGTATGTAACGCCGAACCCGAGAAGCGTCTCGACGCCAAGGATCCAGAATACAATTTTCCCACTATGGTAGTTCGGTCTGAATGTCTTGAACCACAGGTAAGTCAACATGCCAGCCATGAACGATATCAGTACTGATAGCAGGAAGAATGGATCGACGAACAGCCCTACCAGGCCGCTCAGAACATCAGTCCAGTCAACCGCAGCCGTCACTTGAATATCAAGATTTGTTTCCACTCCGCTCATTTCGCCTCCAAAGTAGATCAAACATAAGTTAGTTCCCGGGTTTGATTAATTGCCATCCAGTTACCAATAGAGCGCCGACACCGGCGATTGCCCATGCCGCGCCTTTCCCCCAGGATAGCTTTTTCTCCAATTCCCCAACGTGCTTTTCCAGCTTGTCTATGTGCTGCTTATCGTCAATCAAGCGGCGCTTCACGAACTTCAATTCGTTGCGCATTACAGCAATATCAACCCTTGGATCGCCGGTCAGCTGCTCTTCCACTTCACCCGGCATTCCTTCATTCACGAAAGCATTCCCTTAATCGCCTTAACTGACTGCTCGCCGCGTGACATAAACCACCAGCTCACAGTCATTATCGCCAGATAAATCACCGACTGGATCAGGAATATATAGATCCTCACCAGCAGTGCTGTGTCTGTGGCAACCAAACTACCGACCTCCCACTGCAGAAAGCCGAATATAACAATCATAAACGCGAACAGCGCCCAGGTGAGCAATGGTCGGGTTAACGCGCGGAATTTATCAACGCCGGGGTACCCGGTTGGTTTTTGCGCCGATGTCAGGCCAGCTGCGAATGCCCTGGCTTCCAGTTCAGCGACATTACTTTCACCCTGGGTCTGGATGATCTCTTGCGCCATTTCGCCTTCGGTGAGCGTCAGCGCCTCTTTTGCCTTCAACGTGGCCAGCGACGCCTTAAGCTCGAATTCATCACGCTGGCGATCGACATCGGCCATCGCCAGATCGTGCTTATTCTGCTCAGTCAGCAGTAATCGTTTTTCTTTTTTCGCGAGGTAACCACCAACAAGGCCGGTGATTCCGGAGAATATAGTGGTGATCCCGCCTGTAGCGACACCACCTGCAAGGTCAGACAGCCAGCTCATACCGTTGATCTCCAATAATTGTTAATACAAAATCACCACTATCAGTGATCTCATTGATTTTTCGCATTGCTACGCGACTACCGAACACCGCCGGTAAACCGCCCAACACGCCACGCCTGGAGCCGATAATCAAGCAACCAAGGCTATGCCGAACCAGGTTGCCATTGTGCATCAGGACCCCAGTTCTATTTTTGACCGGCACCAAGTGCCACACGTTCCGATACTTCCCGCTACCGCTACGGGCGAGGAAATTGGCTTTGTATTGCTCCGCGGGAATGCATGACTGATTCTGCCGGTTATTCAGCCAGGGCCGCTCGAGCACCGCGAACATATCGCCAGTATCGAACACCAGGGTACCGAATACGTGTGACGGGTACGGGTCTCTAATTAAGTATGCATTCATCCAAATTTATCCCGCCCATAAAAAAGGCCCGCACAAGGCGGGCCAACAATCACAACAAACAATCGTGGTGCGGAGAAGTTAAAAATCCACTGTAGGAATTTAGCGCGTTTGGAGGGTCATTTCAAGCGTTTACTGATGATCTTCATAATCTCATTCTCCCACTCGGTCGGGATTGCGGTGATCATTTCATAAATGGGTTTGTATTTGCGCTTCCAGGTTGAGAGCGAAACGCCCATGTGGTCAGCTCTATCTATCTCCAATATCACGATATTCCAGTGGGTCCACTCCGTTATGGATAGCTGGCACATCTTCTCGACCCCCCGGATGTACTTGCCTTGTTCCTTTCGGTGACGTATCCACAGCTGGGTCTCAGGCCGCTCCATGACTTCCATAAACAACCCGGCAAAAAAACCGTACCTGCTTTTCGAGTCACCTGCGTAAACGCAAAACATAAAGGCCATCTTCCAGGAATCGATCCCCTGCGCGGCTTGCGCGATATCCTGCCACCTGAGATCGTCCCCGCCCGTCCCTCTGACGCCCGATCCCTCGTAGTTGGATGTCTTGGCAGTTAGTTTCGACAGGATCTCTGCGGTGCTCATACGGGCCCGCTCCCAGCTACGCCGCTTCAAACTTATAAACCCGGCGCTCTATCATCAGTCCGACATGGTACCGGATCTGCTGCTTGGTCATGGCCTGGTTGCCGTAGAAGGCGTAGAAGGCTTTGCGCGACTTGTGTTGCTCAGACGTTAAGCGCCCCGCGTACCGGGTGAAAATCAGTCCTTTATAAACAAAAGGGAGTGTATCCGTTGAATCACGCTCTACGTTTTTTTGCCAGTGATAGCTCATTCGATTCGATCCTGAGTTGCTTAACTAATGATAGCGCTTCTTCCTGGGTCGACACAACTACCGGGGTCCGGCCCCCCCATCCCTCAATTGTCTCCACCTCTCCGGCTGTAAGCGCGCGCTTCGACGTGGGTTGATCTGGATTCTTAATTTCAACTCGCTGATCGATTCCGTAGATGCCAAGAATCCCATCAAGCTCGTTTGGTAGCTGATAGGTTTCCATCCAGGTCCCTCCAAGGCTTTCAAAAACTTTAACAAGTTCTCCGTGGTTGGCGTCACGATTCGCTCTCTGCCGGATCTTCTGCGTTCGCGCCATCTTTGATACTCCTGGGCAGGTATTCGGTTACGTTGTACTGACTCGCCCATTCTACCAGTTTCGATGGTGGAATACTGGTGTAGCTGCCGTACCGCAAGTTATGCTTTAGCGTCTCATAGGCCCACCGCGCTACATACTGGATTCGCGTTTTGTCCCACCACTCATCTGGCCGGAGATTGCTGTCGCCGTGCTGGTGGGCCTGCTGGTGCTCTTGGTTGGTCAATGGGATCGCAGAGTAAGGTGGTTTGATCGCGGTACCAGATCCATGCGCGACGCGCCTAACGTGGGCCGGTATACAATAAGCCTCACCATCGTCGTGATATTCTGAAAATTCACCAGAGATCGCGCTTTTCTGGCGCTTCACCCATTCCAGGTACTGCCCATCGGTTCCGATTGCGCACCAAACATTCGGGACCCGGAAGAACCCTGACTGGACCAGTGCTTTGGCATACTCGCCATAGGGGCCCTTTACAGGCTTATCGCTTTTCGGGCGCCCCTCCTCGAGAGCAACCTCACTCGTGATCCGTGCAATTGCGACCGGCGATCCTGGCGCACCGAACGCAGTGAACGCACCGATCGCATGTATTGGCGGCAGGTCAACCGTGATCCGTAACGTCCCATCCGCCATTGTCCGGCATCCCGCACTCGACCCAAGAAATGCAGCAGGTGCCTCTTCGTTATTATCAGTTTCATCGTTCATTTTTATCCCCGTTGATTAAATTTAAGTCCACCCGTTATTCTTGGCCTTCAGCATGGCGTCATAAACGCACGAGACCTTCATCCCGGTGCGGCTGGCTATCTGCGCTGCATCCCATCCCACGCTAGATAGGTTGTAGACCTTCTGCTGTCTCGGTGTAAGCTCTTTACGGGAAGACCCAAAAATCTTAGCCCCTTTAAAGCAGAACGCCTTGAATGCCTCGTTATTCTTCATCTTCAATCCTCCTTTAGTGCTGCTTCAGTTAATCCTATTTTGTTGATCCAGTACCCCGTTTTAAAGCCGCACTTAGGGCAAACCTTTTGAGCGAATCTTTCATACATTGCGGCAGGGTTAGGAGGCCAGACTGATTCATTTACCATAAACGTATTTCGACATAGTTTGTTTTGACAATAGGTAGGAACCTCGATCAAGCAACTCAATACTCCACCCACATTGCAGACTCAAGAGCTATTGCTTCGGTTGTTTCTGGGGGGTCGATTCTTAGGAGTTGATCTTCTTCGAAAATCGAATTAATTTCCCCGTTCCAACCAGCGGTTTTAATATCAACAGCCCATGCTTTTTTTGTTTCCGCTCCACCACAAGGGAGAGAAAATAGTTTGTCTCCCAAAAATCCCCCAACCGTCAATATGATGTTGTTATTCGCTGGCACAACGCAGTTATAAGTAATAGCCATGCAGCCGGCGGCTATAGGCTTTGCTTTCGTGTAATCGTTCATATCTCAATCCTCGATTATTTTAAAATTCCTGCCTATATCTTCGCGTATAGCTTCCTCACAATATGCGAAATAACCCCAGTCATAACCGTTATCTTGGCTGTACACTCTCACGCACTTGGTATCGCCGCTATGCTCTTCACAGAGTCCTTCACAGAGGCCGAGAGCCGATCTTGCGGCAGTGACTTCTTTAAATTGATCCAATTCATCATTAATAATAATATCCATCTTCAATCCTCGTAATCGATGATCATCTCTCATCTCCCATAAATGAGTTGATAAGCAGTTGAGTGGTCTCTGTTGGTCAACGGTTTATAACAGGGTTCTTGAGGATAACCAGTATAACCCGATGACTTCACCTCAACT
>JBLHKV010000109.1:0-11737 GCA_047618115.1 Halieaceae bacterium
TAGCTCGTGTGCGTTGCCATTGGAGCTTTCCAGGGGCTGGCCGATGGAGACGGTGATCAGGCCGGGGTTTTTGATCAGCTGGTGTGGTGGCCAATGATCGCCGGCGTTATGGGCGACGGGCACCAGCGGAACTCCGGCTCTGATACCCAGTGCTGCCCCGCCGCGAGCGTACTTGGGTTTGTCTCCGGTTCGCGGGCTGCGGGTTCCCTCCGGAAATACTAACACTGAGATCCCCTCTTTGATTCTGGCTGTGCCGAGAACGAGCATCTGGCGCATCGCGTCGCGAGGGTTACCCCTATCAATTGCAATAGGCTTTATCAGTCGCAGGCCCCAGCCAAATGCGGGAATATTAAGCAGTTCTCTTTTCATGATAGTGGTGAGGGGCTGGAACAGTAGTTGTAGATAAAAAGTTTCCCACTGGCTATTGTGTTTACTCAGTACAACGAAGGTGCCAGGGGGAATATTATCCATTCCGATTACTTTGTACCGCACCCCGCATATCAGACGAAGCCAGCCTATAGTGCAGCGATTCCATAGCAGAATGTAGGTTCTTCTTATGTTGTAGGGCTGCCAGCTGAAAAAAATCATGCCCGAAAAACCAAACCAGACGGTGAGCAGAATATAACCCGCGTAAAATACCAGTGCCCGCAGAGACAGGATCAGCCGTTTCATTTGAAGTGGACGCCGTTCGAGGCTATTAATAGGTTCGCCACTGCAGATAGGTTGGGGAGTACGGTAAGTTGGCGCCACTGTGACGAGAGTTTATTCAGCTTTGATTCGGTATCTGCGCCCTTTCCTGTTTGCACAAGAATGGGCCGGCAGCCTGTGGCCAGTGCTACTTCAAGGTCTTTCAGGCTGTCACCAACCATGGGTACTCCGGACAAGGAGGTGGAGTAGTCCCGGGATATTGCATCGAGCAGACCGGTAGCCGGCTTGCGACATAGGCAGCCGTCCTCCGGCAGGTGCGGACAGTAGTAGATGCCATCTATCACGCCCCCCTCTTTGTCGACCATTTCCCTGAGCTTGTTGTGCATGCCCTCGAGTATATCCCGATCGAACAGGCCGCGGCCTATCCCAGACTGGTTTGTTGCGATGACAATCCTGTAGCCAGCTCGATGAAGCCTGCCAATAGCTGCGATACTACCCTCAATAGGCACCCACTCGTGAGCGGACTTAATGTAGTCTGGCGAGTCCACATTGATAACTCCGTCCCGATCGAGAATAATCAGTTTAGGCGCCATATGAGCCTATTTTGTGGGAACAAGTAGCGAAATATCGGCAACTTCCAGAAAAAGGTTGCGAAGCTGTGAGAGCAGCGCTAGCCGGTTGGAGCGTAAAGCTTTGTCGTCAACCATGACCATCACCTGATCGAAAAACTGGTCCACTGGTTTCTGAAGGCTGGACAGCGTCGTTAGAACGCGCTGGTAGTCTTTGTTGGTTAAGAGCGGGCGCACCGCTTCCTGCATCGCGCTTACTGCCTCTGCCAGGTCTTCTTCTGCGCCCGCTGTCAGCAGGCCCCGGTCTAACGACACCGCGTCACTTTTCGCCAGAACGCCCTCCTTATCCAAAATGTTGGCAACACGCTTGTTGGCAGAGGCAAGGGCCGCGGCCTCGTCGAGCTTGGCAAAGCTGTGTACCGCTTGTACTCGTTGGTCGATGTCGTAGGGCTGGCTGAGGTCGAGTGCCTCCACTGACATATAAATTTCCGCTGCCAACCCCTGTTCCTGATATCGGCTGCGCATTCGCTCGAGAATATATTTAACAACTACGTCTGCGGTGTTCTCCCCTAGCGTCACCTGGCTGTAGCTGGAAACGGCGAACTTAGCATAGTTACGCAGGTCCAGATTTACACCGCCTTCAATAATTATCCGCAGCACGCCCATGCTCGCCCGACGCAGCGCGAACGGATCTTTGGAGCCTGTTGGGGCCTGGCCTATACCGAAGATGCCCGCAAGGGTGTCGAAGCGATCAGCAAGGGCAACAGCCGAACCGACGGTACACTGAGGCAGATCGTCTCCGGCAAAGCGCGGAAGGTATTGATCGATCATGGCGCGAGCTACATCTTCGTGCTCCCCATCGTGTCGGGCGTAATAGAAGCCAGCTATGCCTTGTAAATCGCCAAACTCAAAAACCATATCGCTGACCAGGTCGGCCTTTGCCAGCAATCCAGCGCGGGCTGCCAGTATCGGGTCGGCACCCAGCGTCGGGGCCAGCTCTGCTGCAAGGCTCGAGATTCGCTCAGCCTTGTCGAACAAAGAGCCGAGTTGCTGTTGAAAAACAACAGATTTAAGTTGCTCGAGACGATTTCCCAGCGGGGTGCGTAAATCATTGTTGTAGAAAAAGGCCGCGTCGCTCAGGCGGGGTCGAATAACCCTCTCGTTTCCCTCGATAACCTGCTGAGGATCGGTGCTTTCGATGTTGGCGACGGTGATGAAGCTGGGTAGTAGCGCGCCGTTATCGTCTACAACGTGAAAGTATTTCTGGTGTTCCTTCATTGAAGATATCAGTGCTTCTGGAGGAACCTCCAAAAAACGCTCTTCAAAATTTCCCATCAAGGCGACGGGCCATTCGTTCAGGCTGGTGACCTCATCTAACAAGTCCGGATCTATAACAGCCTGCCCGCCAGCCATGGTGCCTTGCGTCACAACTTGCTCGAGGATAGTTTCGCGGCGCTCATTAAAGTCAACCAGGACCTTGCCGGCACGAAGGTCGCTCACATAATCGTCGGCCGCAGCCAGTGGCAGAGCTCGGTCGCAGTGGAAGCGGTGTCCGCGCGTAGCGCGACCGGCCTTGATTCCCAGAATAGAGCAATCCACCACGCTATCGCCATATAACATGACAACCCAGTGAACTGGTCGCACAAATTCTGTCCGACTGGCACCCCAGCGCATACGTTTTGGAATGGGTAGTCCCGCGACCGCAGCGGCGATAATCTCGGGCAGGCAGGTAGTGGCCTCGACGCCGGCGGCGGTCGATCTGAAAACGAGCCGTAGGCCCTTCTCGGTCTCCGTAACTTCCAGTTCTTCTGGCGTTACGCCGTGTTTGCGCGCAAAGCCTGAAGCGGCTTTGCTCCAGGCATCGCCTTCGCGCGCACGATCTGCTGGCGGCCCAAAAGCTTCAATATTACGATCCGGTGCGCGAGCTTCCAGTTTTGAGATGCGCGCGGCCAGGCGACGCGGAGACGCGTACCAGCATATAGAATCATAGGGCAGTAGATTTGCCTGCAATCCGTGTTCGATTGCGCCAGCAAAAGCTTCAGCGAGCTTTTTGAGAGCCTTTGGTGGTAGCTCTTCTGTGCCTATTTCGACTAGAAATGTTTTGTTTGCCATGGTCTAAGCCACCTCTTGGGTGTGGGTGGCGAGGGCCTCGTCACGCATCGCTGGCGTGGCCATTGGGAACCCAAGCACCCGACGTGACTCCAAATAGGCTTCCGCCACAGCCCTGGCAAGTGTTCTAACCCGGAGAATGAATCGCTGCCTTTCGGTCACTGAGATCGCGTGTCGTGCGTCAAGTAGATTAAAGGTGTGCGAAGCCTTCATGACCATTTCATAGGCGGGTAACGACAGGCTCAGCCCCACCAGGCGTAAAGCTTCTTGTTCGTAGAATTCAAAATGAGAAAATAGCGCGTCAACATTCGCTTCTTCGAAATTGTAGCGAGACATCTCTACTTCATTCTGGTGGAACACATCTCCGTAGCTAACCGGCCCATCCGGGCCATTAGTCCAGACCAGGTCGTAGATGCTATCGACTCCCTGTAAGTACATAGCAATTCGCTCCAGTCCATAAGTGAGCTCTCCTGTTACGGGATAGCACTCGAGCCCGCCCGCTTGCTGAAAATAGGTAAACTGAGTCACTTCCATGCCGTTCAGCCAAATTTCCCAACCGAGACCCCACGCCCCAAGAGTCGGAGATTCCCAGTTGTCCTCCACGAATCGAATGTCGTGAACCAGAGGATCAATACCCAGGTGGAACAGCGAATCTAAATAGAGCTGCTGCAGGTCCGGCGGAGAGGGCTTCAGCGCCACCTGGAATTGATAGTAGTGCTGCAGACGATTTGGGTTTTCTCCATAGCGGCCGTCTGTTGGACGCCGGCTAGGCTGGACATACGCGGCGTTCCAGCTCTCTGGCCCGATAGCGCGTAAAAAGGTTCCCGGGTGAAAGGTGCCCGCCCCGACCTCCAGATCCAAAGGTTGCAATAGAACACAGCCACGCGCTGCCCAAAATTGTTGTAGAGCTAGAATCAAGCCCTGAAAGGTGGCCGCATTGGCTTTACTGTCTGTCATTTAATTCCCGGGGGCACTCTCAAAAACCGCGCATTATACAGTTTCTTGCCCCCTCAGAGTATGCACTTTAAGCTTAGCCAGCCGCGCCGGTCGAAACCGGCGAACACTTTTTAGGAAATATTATGGTTTTTGGGAAAATTATTGCAGGCCTACTGGGCTTTCTTGTCGCTGGGCCGTTGGGTTTACTGGTTGGTTTGCTGGTTGGTCATAACTTCGATAAAGGCCTCGCGGGGAACCTCGCAACGCTGAAGCCGGAGCAGGCCGCTCGAGTTAGAGAGAGCTTTTTTGAGACGACGTTCTCGGTGATGGGACACATAGCCAAGATCGACGGTCGCATCAGCGCGCAGGAAGTCGCTCAGGCAGAAATGGTTATGACCCAGATGGGTCTAGATAGCAGCCAGCGGCAGCGCGCTATAGACCTGTTCAAGGCGGGCGCGGAGAGTGAGTTTGAGGTGGCCCCCACGATAAATACATTCTTGGAGCACTGTGGAAAGTTTGCAAATCTAAAGCAGACAGCTCTGTTGTATCTGATCAGTTTAGCGCTGGCCGACGGTAGCGTTCACAGCCGTGAGCGGGAGGCACTGCAAGGCATCGCTTTTCAGCTCGGTTACAGTGCCGCCCAGTTCGATCATTTGCTCGACATGGTGACGGCGCAACGTAGCTTTGGTGGCAATAGATCCAGCACTATATCCGCGGGAGACCAGTTGTCAGCTGCGTATCGCGCCCTTGGTGTAGATGTGGCTTGCAGTGATCGGGAGCTTAAGACGGCCTATCGGAGATTGATGAGCGAGCACCACCCCGACAAACTAATTGCCCAGGGCGTGCCGGAAAACATGGTGAAGTTGGCAACCGAACGTTCTCAGGATGTACAGTCGGCGTATGAAATGCTTAAAAAGCACCGCAAAGCTGTCGGCGGGTCATGGCGTTGCTACACTGGGATAAAGGAGTATGGATGAATCGGCAATGAGCGAGTCAATTGTTACAGGGCAGGCCAACCGAGAGGCTGAGTTGGAGCGGGAAATCTATTATCTTGGCCAAACGATTGTCGCGCTACGTGAGAGTCTGGACCTTGGGAGTCGCGAGCGCGAAGATGCGATTACCGCTGCCGTTCACGCTGCAAACCAGGAAATTGTTCAACTCAAGGCGACAGTGCGGTCCCTGCGGGAGCAAATGGATCATCTGCAGCTTGAGCGAGAAGAGGCGGTGCAACTCACCCGCGCAGGATATGCAGGAGAGATCTCAGAGCTGAAGCGCACAACGCAACATCTGCGCGAGGAAATGGAGCAACTTGGGCTGAATGCAGAGCAGCAATCGCAGCAACTGCGTAGCGAGCTCGCATTGCAAATTGAGCAGCTTGAAATAACGGCGCGGACCTTGCGCCACGAACTGGAGTTGAAGACTATGGGTTTTGAGGAGAAGATTCGAGAGGTCGGTCGCACGGCCACAGGAGAGTCTGCTCGCCTGCAGGAGACAATACAGGTGCTACGTGAACTACTGGAGCGCAACCATGAATCCTAGCGAAGAAGATACCGGGTTGGTTGGCGACACAGCG
Source organism: Halieaceae bacterium (assembly GCA_047618115.1). Taxonomy (GTDB): domain Bacteria; phylum Pseudomonadota; class Gammaproteobacteria; order Pseudomonadales; family Halieaceae; genus CALJGI01. The sequence continues at coordinate 5,836 of JBLHKV010000109.1, forward strand.
GGCGAATTGCAAAATGTCGCCGAGCTGGTGTTGGATATCTCTCATCAGATCGCGCGGGCCGAAACGCTCGATGACCAGCTGCGCATCATTGTTGAGCGAATTACCGAGATAACGGGGGCCGAGCGAGGTTCGCTGTTTCTGAATGACTCTCAAAGTGACGAATTGTACTCTCGCGTTGCGCTGGGCGGCGTCAAGCGTGAAATTCGCTTTTTGAACACAACCGGGATAGCCGGATGGGTGTTTACACACGGCGAAGGCATGATCGCCGCCGACGCCTATGCCGACGAGCGATTCAATCAGAACATAGATCAGGCTACGGGCTTTACGACGAGGAATATTGTCTGTGCGCCGGTTACCACGGTTCGTGGCGAGGTGATTGGTGTTGCTCAAACGCTTAATAAGATTGACGGGGCCTTTAGCGAAGATGATCTGGTCTTGATGCAGGCCATAACCACCCAAGCGTCAATTGTGTTACAGGGGACGCTTTTTGCCGAACGAATGGAGGCGTTGCGGCGCAAAGAGGCCGAGTTTCTCACCGTTGTGTCCGAGGTATCCTCAGAGATAAATCTGGGCCCGTTGTTGCAAATGATCATGACGGCAGTGACAAAAATGCTCAATGCCGATCGTTCTACCTTGTTCATTAACGACGAAAAAACGGGCGAATTATTTACCCAAATTGGACAGGGGCTCGGTGCGCAGACTATCCGTTTGCCAAACAATGTCGGTATTGCCGGGACGGTTTTCACCACGCGAAAGTCGATAAACCTTCCACACGCGTATGCCGATCTGAGGTTTAACCCTGCGGTGGACAAGCAAACCGGCTATTTCACCCGTTCTATGCTGTGTTGCCCGGTGATTAATAAAGATGGCAAGACCATTGGTGTCACCCAGGTGCTGAACAAAAATGGAGGGCCATTTACCGAGGAGGATGAGGCGCGACTGACCGCATTCACTTCTCAGATTTCCATTGGCCTGGAGAATGCGAGCTTGTTTGAAAATGTTCAACAAGTTAAAAATTATAATGAAAGCGTTCTAGAGAGCATGTCAAACGGCGTCATTACTCTCGATGACGAGGGCATTATGGTTACCTGCAATCGCTCTGGTTTGCGGATATTGCAAATGGAGGCCGAGGATATTCTGGGTTGCTCGGCTGCCAAGTTCTTTACCGATAAGGCGGCTTGGCTTGCAGACCGGCTGGTTCAGGTCGATCAGAGTCAGCAGCCGGAAATTGTTCTCGACGCCGAGGTCAAGTTGCAGGGAAGGAGCGTTTCAGTCAATGCCACAATATTGCCATTAACCGACGCCAAGGGCGAGCGCTTGGGTCTGATGGTACTGCTTGAGGACATCAGTTCTGAAAAGCGGATGAAATCGACCATGTCGCGTTACATGGACCCCGCCGTAGCGGATCAGCTGATGGGAGATGGAGGAGAACTGCTCGGTGGGCAGAGTAGTGAGGCGACCGTCCTATTTTCCGATATTCGCGCCTTTACTACCCTAAGTGAAGAGCTGGGTGCGCAGGGCATTGTGAAACTGCTCAATGACTATTTTACCGTGATGGTCGATATCGTGACGGACGAGGGCGGCATGCTCGACAAGTTCATCGGCGATGCAGTGATGGCCATATTTGGTACGCCCTTCCCCCATGAGGATGATCCCGACCGTGCGGTTAAAGCTGCGCTGAGGATGATGGAGGCGCTAGCAGAGTTCAATCTGGTGCGCGAGCAGCGGAACTTGCCGCCAATCGACATCGGTATTGGCTTGAACACCGGGGACGTGGTCTCGGGGAATATCGGCTCGCCCAAGCGGATGGACTACACTGTGATAGGCGACGGTGTGAATCTGGCAGCGCGTCTGGAAAGCGCTACCAAGCAATACGGCGCTCATATCCTCATCAGTGAATTTACTCACGCGCAATTGAAGAGCAGCTACCGAACACGGCTGGTTGACAATGTTGTGGTCAAGGGTAAGACCAAGCCGGTCGGTGTTTATGAATTACTGGATTATCACACCGAGAAGAGCTTTCCGGGCATGGTAGAAGCGCTGGGTTATTTCCGGGATGGCATGGATAACTACCGCGCGGGAGATTGGGCTGCTGCCCGAGTACACTTTGAAAAAACCTTGGCGGTAAATCCAGCCGATGTGTGCTCGCAAGTTTATTGTGAGCGCTGTGATTATTTGCTGGAGAACGTTAACCCGGAGAACTGGGATGGTGTATGGGTGTTGGCATCCAAGTAGCGTCGTCGCTTAGGAGCGCCAGAACATGGGTGTGAATAAGACCAACAAGGTGAATATTTCCAGCCGACCTAGCAGCATCGCGAAACACAAAATCCACTTTGCAGAATCAGTAATAGAACCATAATTTGCGGCAACATTACCGAGACCTGGGCCGAGGTTGTTCAGCGCCGCTGCGACGCTGGAAAAGGCGGTGACGATGTCCATACCGGTGCCCATCAGCAGTAACCAGATAATAATTAGCGCTGCCATATAGACGGCAAAAAAGCTCCATACGGCGCTCACCACCTGAGACTCCACCCGGCGGGAGCCAATCTTCAGCGGTATCACCGCGGCGGGGTGAACCAGCTGCTTCAATTCACGGAGGCCCTGCTTGTAGATAAGCATCAGACGCATGGCTTTGATACCACCGCCGGTGGAGCCCACGCAGCCGCCCATAAACGACAGCATAATCAGCAACAGCGGTAGAAAGCTGGGCCAGAGAGAAAATTCTGCTGTCGCGTAGCCGGTGGTTGTGGTGATCGAAACCGCCTGGAACAAGCCGTGCACAATGCCGTTGTACCAGTCATATTCACCGCTGTATATCAATACGGCACAGCACAGTACAACGCCAATAAGTAACACCCCGGAGAAAAACTTGATTTCGGAGTCGTTGAAATAGACCCCGGCCGATCGAGAGCGCCACGCGGTGAAGTGCAGGCCGAAATTTATTGCGCTGATAAACATGAAAAAGGTCGCCAGAATGACGATGGAGTCATTTTTAAAGTATCCAATACTGGCGTCGTGGGTCGAAAAGCCGCCGATAGCCACCGTCGAGAATGAATGGCAAATGGCGTCAAAAGCGGTCATTCCCGCTAGATAGTACGACAGCGCGCAGGCTGCTGTGAGCGAGAGATAAACCAGAAACAATGCTTTTGCGGTTTCGGTTATACGCGGCGTTAGCTTGTTGTTCTTTGACGGGCCCGGAGTTTCCGCGCGATACAACTGCATGCCGCCGATTCCCAGCATTGGCAGGATAGCCACCGCGATGACGATGATTCCGATGCCACCCAGCCACTGCAGCTGGGCCCGGTAAAACAGGATGGATTTGGGTAGTGCGTCTAGCCCGGAGATGACCGTAGCCCCCGTTGTGGTCAACCCTGATATGGACTCAAAGATCGAGTCGGATATGGATAGGTGCGGGCTGTTGGACAACGCAAAGGGCAGGGCTCCAAACAGACCCAGGACAGTCCAGAACATCGAGGTAATCAGGAAGCCGTCCCTGATCCGCAGCTCGTGTTTCGAGTTTCGCACCGGCAACCACAAAACCGATCCGGCCAGGAAGGTTATTACCAAGGCGGTGGAGAACCCGAGTGCCGCGCCGTCGTCCTGCACCAGGGAAATGATCAGCGGCGCAGTCAGAGTAATGCTGAAAAGCATAAGCAGCACACCCAGGATTCGGAATGTTATCGATATGTGCATCGCTGACGGTGCGCTAAAAGAAGCCGAATTCCACAGAGAACAAGCGCTCTATGGTAGAAATGTGGGCCTTGTCGACGAGAAACAGTATGACGTGGTCGTCGGTTTGTACCACGATGTGGCTGTGGGCAATCAGTACCTTGTCTTTGCGTACTACGGCACCAATGGTAACGCCATCGGGAAGTTTGATCTCGTCCAGGCGCCGGCCCACTACCTTCGAGGAGTCCCTGTCGCCGTGAGCGATGACCTCTATAGCCTCGGCCGCGCCCCGCCGTAGTGAGTGCACGTTAGAAATATCGCCACGTCGAACGTGCGCCAGCAGGCTGCCCAAAGTAATCGTTTGGGGGGACAGGGCGATGTCAATTTCTCCCCCCTGGACGAGGTCGACATAGGCCGGATTGGTAATGAGGGTGATAACTTTTTTGGCGCCCATCCGTTTGGCCAGCATAGAGGACATGATGTTGGCTTCATCGTCGTTGGTCAGCGCGCAAAAAACGTCGGTGTCTGCGATGTTCTCCGCCGCTAGCAGGTCGTGGTCGGAGGCGCTGCCGTGTAGCACAATGGCTCGCTGCAGGAGCTCCGAGAGGGTACGGCAGCGCGCGTAATCACGCTCGATGAGCTTAACTCGATAGCCGGATTCCAGCGCCGCGGCGAGTGTGGAGCCGATATTGCCGCCACCGGCTATCATTATCTTTTTATAGGGCTTATCGATCCCGCGCAGCTCCGACATGACGGCGCGAATGTTTTCCTGGGCGGCTATAAAAAAGACCTCATCGTCGGCCTCGACCACCGTCGTACCCTCGGGGGTGATGGGGTGGTCGCGGCGGAAAATTGCGGCTACCCGGGTATCTACCTTAGGCATGTGACTTCTGATTTGCTGTAATTCTTGTCCGACCAGGGGGCCGCCATAGTAGGCTCGCACTGCGACTAATTGTGCGCGGCCGCCGGCAAAGTCGAGTACCTGAAGCGCACCCGGGTTATCTATCAGGCGTTTGATATTGTCGGTAATTAACTGCTCTGGTCCGATTATCACGTCTACCGGGATTTGATCGGCGGTAAACATGTGGGGGTGCTTCAAATAGCCTTGTGAGCGAATACGCGAAATTTTGGTGGGGATATTGAACAGCGAGTGGGCTATTTGACAAGCCATCATATTGATTTCGTCGCTGTTGGTAACGGCGACCAGCATGTCCGCATCCTCAGCACCGGCGGCGCGCAATACGTCGGGATGGGATGCCGCGCCAGCTACAGTCTGAATGTCGAGCCGGTCCTGGAGCTCCTTGAGCACGTCGGCGCGCACGTCGACAACGGTTATGTCATTGTGTTCTCTGGCGAGGTGGTCCGCGAGTGTGCCTCCTACCTGGCCTGCACCGAGAATGATGATTTTCATATGCGATTAATTCCGGGCCGACACGAAAACCCTGTCAATGTGCCAACCATAATGAATTAGACTCAAGATTGTAAGGGCTTGCTGATCAGCGCGTAAAAGAAACCGTCCCCTCCCCCATCTGTGGGCAGAATCTGTCGTCCCTGGGTTTGGGTAATCCCCCAAGTGGCAGAAATTTCCCGTTCTACCGCAGCGGGGTGATTCTTCAGGAAAGTACCGACCTGCTCGCTGTTTTCCTTTGGTGCGATAGAGCACGTGGCGTATAGCAGTGTGCCACCGGGGCGCAAACACGGCCAAAGCCCTTTCAGGATGCTGGCCTGAAGTTTGGCCAGTCTGTCGATATCACCAGCTTGTCGAAGCGCTTTAATATCCGGGTTGCGGCGGATTACACCTAAACCGGTACAGGGAGCATCGATCAAGATGGCGTCGTAGAGCTCTCCGTCCCACCAATCCGCTGGATTGCGGGCGTCCCCGACCACGATTTCAGCCTGCAGGTTTAGACGCGTCAGGTTGTCTTCCACCATGGCCAGACGCGATTTATCGCTATCCAGGCAGCTCAGATTAATCTCCGGGTATCGCTCCAAGAGGTGGCAGGCTTTCCCGCCCGGCGCTGAGCAGGCATCCAGCACGCGCTGCCCACGTCCAGGGGCCAGTAATTCTGCGGCCAATTGTGCCGACGCATCTTGCACGCTGCACCAACCGAGCTCAAACCCAGGTAGGCTTGTTACGGTGACGGGCTCATCGAGTAGCAGAGCATCTTCACTGTAGCTGTCGGGCTGGCTGGTAATTCCCGCGGTGGCGAGCAGCGATCGATAAGCCTCTCGA
>JBLHKV010000110.1:0-11731 GCA_047618115.1 Halieaceae bacterium
ATCGGCAGCCCTGGCATTTCGCCGTGGTGAGTAATCCCGAATTGAAGAGGAAAATCAGAGAGGGTGCGGAGGCTGAAGAACGCGAGTTTTATGAGCGTCGCGCGCCACAGGACTGGCTGGATGCACTCGCCCCACTGGGCACCGATGCCGATAAGGCCTTTCTGGAGATAGCCCCCTTTCTCATCGTCATTTTTGGTCAGAAATTCGAGTTAGACGAGACCGGGCACAAGCACAAAAACTACTACGTGCCGGAGTCAGTCGGCATCGCCACGGGCATCTTGATTACTGCCCTGCATAACGCTGGACTCGCTTCTCTGACACACACCCCAAGCCCCATGAAATTTCTAAATGAACTGTGTGGACGGCCCACAACCGAAAAGCCCGAGATGATTCTGGTGGCGGGATACCCAAGCGAAGACGCCCAGGTACCCGATATTTCGCGCAAAGCACTCGAAGGCATAGCCAGCTTTCACACGTAGTAAACCAGAATATCCCACCGTGGCAGGTCAGATTTGGAGTGTGTAGGGGTTTTCAGGACACGCCGTGCCGATGCGTCGGACCGTCCCATCCATGGCGGCTGAGGGTTTTTCAACACGCTGCTAAGCTTTGGGAAGAGTGACCCCGGTTTGCCCCTGATACTTGCCACCGCGGTCCTTGTAGCTGACCTCGCACACTTCATCGGACTCAAAAAATAGCATCTGAGCCACGCCTTCGTTCGCGTATATCTTGGCGGGGAGGGTAGTCGTATTGGAAAACTCCAGAGTAACGTGCCCCTCCCACTCGGGTTCCAGCGGCGTTACATTAACAATGATTCCACAGCGGGCATAAGTCGATTTCCCCAGGCAGATCGTCAGTACATTACGGGGGATGCGAAAGTATTCCACCGTGTGTGCCAAAGCAAAACTATTGGGTGGGATAACGCAGACATCGTTTTCTACATTTACAAAGCTTTTCTCATCGAAATTTTTGGGGTCAACCGTCGCCGAGTGAATATTGGTAAACACTTTAAAACTACTTGAGCAACGCACATCATAGCCATAGCTGGAAGTGCCATAGGAGATCACGCGGCCGGCGGCGCCATCGCGCACCTGACCCGGTTCAAAGGGTTCTATCATGCCCTCATTTTCCGCCATTCTACGAATCCATCTATCGGACTTGATACTCATATTACAATTCCTGGCTAGGGGTAATCAGTCGTCTTTAATAACGATATTGGGAAATGCCGTACCTCTGTCGGTGTCTAGCAACTGCATGGTCTGCCGTGCAATATCGCGATAAATCGCCGTAACGGCTCCGTCGGGGTCGGCTACCACAGTGGGGTTGCCACCGTCGACCTGCTCTCGAATGGAGCGCGCCAGTGGCAGCGATCCCAGCAAGGGAACTCCGTATTCCTGGGCAATTCGGTCGCCTCCCTCCGCACCGAAAAGGTGATCGCTATGGCCGCATTCGCTGCAAATGTGAACTGCCATATTCTCCACAATACCCAGAATGGGTACCTCAACCTTACGGAACATTTCAATCGCCTTGCGGGCATCAATCAGTGCTATATCCTGGGGGGTGGTGACGATAAGCGCCCCACTGACCGAGGCTTTCTGCGTAAGAGTAAGCTGTATATCGCCTGTTCCGGGCGGTAGATCAATGACCAGATAATCAAGATTGTCCCAACGGGTCTGCTCTAACAGCTGCTGTAGAGCTCCACCGGCCATTGGTCCACGCCAGGCCATAGGCGTATTTTCAGTGACCAGATAGCCCAGCGACATAGTCTGCAGGCCATGCGCCATTACCGGCAACAGAAATTGGCCATCCACCTGCTCCGGTCGCGTGCCGGGCGGGACTCCGAGCATCAACGGTTGACTGGGACCGTAGATATCCGCATCCAGCAGTCCTACCTGCGCGCCCTCTGCCAGTAACGCCAATGCCAGGTTAACCGAGGTCGTCGACTTTCCAACACCACCTTTACCGGATGCCACTGCAACTATATGTTTGATCTCACTCATGTTGATTCGCCTTTCCCGAGGGCGGCACAGTATAAGGATTTACCGGCCCAGCCACCATACTTCCAGTGAAATATGACCGTAAACCGGCTATAGTAGCGGCCCATTTTTAGCCCCAAAAGAAAAGCGCAAATATGAGTGCAACACGCCCCCGCGAAATCTTGGTGACCAGCGCCCTCCCCTACGCTAACGGCTCGCTTCACCTGGGCCATATGCTCGAGCAGATACAGACCGATATCTGGGTGAGATATCAGAAGTTACGCGGCCACGATTGCATCTACGTATGTGCCGATGACGCGCACGGCACCGCTATTATGCTCAGTGCAGAAGAAAAGGGGATAAGCGCCGAGCAACAGATCGCCAATATACAGGCTGAACACGAGGCCGACAGCGCAGGTTTTCTCATCGGGTTTGACAATTTTTATACCACCCACTCCGAAGAAAATCGCGAACTCAGCGAGACGATTTACCAGCGACTGCGCGACAATGGACATATCGCAGAGCGTGAAATCGTTCAGGCATACGACCCCACGAGGGAGATGTTCCTATCCGAACGATTTATAAAGGGGACGTGCCCTCGTTGTAAAACTGAAGATCAATACGGCGATAACTGTGAGTCCTGCGGTGCTACCTACTCACCCGCAGAACTGCTGTCGCCTCGATCGGCACTATCGGGTGCCACGCCAGTTGAGCGGAAATCCGTGCACTATTTTTTCACGCTCACTGTATTTTCCGACATGCTCAGCAAATGGATCAGGAGCGGTTCACTGCAATCTCAGGTCGCTAACAAACTGGGTGAATGGCTGGATGTCGGACTTCAGGACTGGGATATAAGCCGCGACAGCCCCTACTTTGGCTTTGAGATTCCCGGAGCACCTGGCAAGTACTTCTATGTATGGTTAGACGCCCCCATCGGCTATATGGCCAGTTTCAAAGACTACTGTTCCAGAAACGACGTAGTGTTTGACAAGTACTGGTCGGCGGATGCAACAACCGAGCTCTACCACTTTATTGGCAAGGACATCATAAATTTTCATGGTCTGTTCTGGCCCGCCATGCTGGACTCAGCTGGATTTCGCAAGCCCACCGGCGTACATGTACATGGCTTTGTTACGGTTAACGGCAGAAAAATGTCGAAATCTCGCGGTACATTCATCAATGCGTCCACCTATCTGGAGCATTTGGATCCGGAATATTTACGCTACTACTACGCTGCTAAACTGACCAATAGCGTTGATGACATAGACCTGAACCTCGAGGACTTCGTACTGCGGGTGAATAGTGATGTTATTGGCAAAGTTGTAAACATTGCCAGTCGCTGCGCCGGGTTTATTAAAAAGGGCTTTGACAACTGTCTCGCGCCACGCTGCAGCGAAGAGCAACTACTCGCTGAGTTTTCGGCCGCTGGGGAAAAAATCGGAGAACTCTACGAGACCCGGGAGTTTGGCAAAGCCATTCGCGAAATCATGGCGCTGGCAGATCGCGCCAATCAGTACATCGACGAGCAAAAGCCCTGGTTGCTGGCGCGCGAAGAAGGTCGTGAGTCGGACGTCCACAACGCTTGCTCGGTGGGTTTGAATCTATACAGAATTCTAGCGACCTATCTTAAACCGGTATTACCCCGACTCGCAGAACGCAGCGAAGCCTTTTTAAATATGGAGTTGAACTGGGATAGCCGCGACCAGATATTGCTGGGCCACCGCATCAATAAATTTAAGCCTCTTCTGAACAGAATCGACCCCGAGGCCGTCGAGGCCATGATCGAGGCGAGTCGGAAAATATCTGCACCGGCTGTCGCTGCACATAAAGAAGCCGAGGTGCAAAATGATCAGCCTGCTGCAAGCCCCACCATCAGCTACGAAGACTTTATCAAGATTGACCTTCGCGTGGCCAGAATCATCGCAGCAGAAGACGTCGAAGGTGCAGACAAACTGCTTCGTTTGACAGTTTCACTGGGCGACAGTCAGCGCGAAATACTTGCCGGAATTAAAGCAGCTTATGAACCCTCCAAACTGGTCGGAAAACTAACCGTGGTTGTCGCGAATCTAGCCCCGCGTAAGATGAAATTTGGGGTTTCGGAAGGCATGGTGTTAGCCGCTGGGCCCGGCGGAGCGCAGATTTGGTTGCTGGAGCCCGATAGCGGCGCCGAGGAAGGTATGCAGATCAAGTAGCGATTTTTTCTGTGTGGTGGGCTTCTCGGGGGGGTATAATTACCCAATACACAAATTACTAATCGCTATTAGGTACATCGTAATTCATGTTGACCGATTACTCGTTATTGCTTGTCAGCGCAATTCTGGTAAATAACTTTGTTCTCGTACAGTTTCTGGGACTATGCCCCTTCATGGGTGTGTCTAATAAGCTGGAGACTGCCATGGGCATGTCGATGGCAACAACGTTTGTACTCACACTGGCGTCGGCCTGCAGCCACCTGACCTATAATTTTCTGCTGGAACCCCTCGGCCTCGGTTACTTGAGAACCATCTCCTTCATCCTGGTTATCGCCGTAGTTGTGCAGTTCACCGAGATGGTAGTACGAAAAAGCAGCCCGTTGCTTTACCGGGTGCTGGGCGTCTACCTACCTCTGATCACAACTAACTGTGCCGTCCTTGGCGTCGCGTTACTTAATCTGAACAAGAACCATTCCTTTATGGAATCCCTCCTGTATGGGTTTGGCGCCGCTGTAGGTTTTTCACTGGTGTTGGTGTTGTTTGCAGCAATGCGTGAGCGCCTGGCTGTCGCCGATATTCCCGAGCCATTCCACGGCCCGGCCATTGGTATGGTAACCGCAGGGCTTATGTCACTGGCATTTATGGGGTTCGCCGGTCTCGTTTAGAGACCCGGAAAAATATGTACGAAATAATTGCCCAGTACCCATTTGCCGCCGCGCTTATCGCACTGGTCGGGCTGGGTATGTTATTCGGATCCCTACTCGGCTTTGCAGCTATCAAATTTAAAACCGAGGGCGATCCTATAGCAGATCAAATAAACGCTCTGCTCCCGCAAACCCAATGTGGACAATGTGGTTTTCCAGGCTGTAGACCCTACTCAGAAGCAATCGCCAACGGCGAGGCGATTAACAAGTGTCCTCCCGGAGGCGAATCTACCATCCTTGAACTGGCGACGCTGTTGGATTTGGAACCTCTTCCTCTCGATGCAGAGCACGGCGAGGAGAAGGCCACAGCGGTGGCGTACATCCGCGAAGACGAGTGCATCGGCTGCACCAAATGTATCCAGGCCTGTCCTGTGGACGCTATTTTGGGCGCTGCAAAACTCATGCATACCGTTATTGCCAGCGAGTGTACTGGTTGCGATCTCTGCGTAGAGCCTTGCCCGGTAGACTGTATCGACATGATTACCGAGCCGGTGAATTTTCAATCCTGGAAGTGGGAGTTCCCCGGCAAACTTCCCGACTCCTCAATTATCGCATCCGATCGAGAGCAGGTAGCGTGAGGCGCGTTTGGGATATTCCCGGCGGCGTTCATCCGCCCGAAAACAAAGCTCAATCTTTGCAGCGAAAGATAGTACACGCCGGAATACCCGACCAGCTAGTCTATCCCCTGAGTCAGCACATTGGTGCGCCAGCATTTCCGACCGTGCAGGTGGGAGATCGCGTGCTCAAGGGACAAATGATTGCCGAGGCGAAGGGGTTTGTCAGTGCACCGGTGCACGCTGCCACCTCTGGCACAATAACAGCAATAGAGAAGCGGGAAATTGCCCACCCCTCGCAGCTGCCAGCACAGTGCATAGTGCTGGCGCCAGATCATCTGGACGAGTGGATCGAACACCATGGAATAGAAAATTACCGAGAAGCGGCTGCTGAAGAATTGCTGACTATCATCCACGATGCCGGGATCGCGGGAATGGGTGGAGCAGGATTTCCGTCCGCAGTGAAACTTAGCCCCTCGGCGGCAACTCCGATCGAGACCCTGATATTAAATGGCACCGAGTGCGAACCGTATATCACCTCTGACGATATCTTGATGCGCGAGCGCGCTACTGCGATCGTTCGCGGCGCTGAAATTATAGGGTACATTGTCCAATCCAAGGAAATATTGATTGGGGTCGAGGACAACAAACCCGAGGCTATCGCGGCTTTACTCAAAGCTGCCGACAACTCGCCGGTAACCGTCGTTAGCTTCCCGACAAAATACCCCTCGGGCGGCGAAAAACAACTGATTCAAATACTGACAGGCAAGGAGGTTCCCAGTGGAGGCTTACCTTCGTCTATCGGTATTGTGTGCCAAAACTTGGCCACAACCGTAGCGGTCCAACGCGCGGTAGAACACGGAGAGCCCCTTATTTCGCGTATCACAACCGTCACCGGAGAATCTGTGGCGGAACCGGGGAACTACGAGGTGCTGCTCGGAACCCCGATGCAACACTTGTTAAATCTTAGCCAATACGCTCAGGAGAACAACAACCGTCTCATAATGGGCGGTCCAATGATGGGGTTTTCTCTCAATTCACTGCAGGCCCCGGTAGTGAAAACTACCAACTGTATTCTCGCACCCACTGCGCAGGAGTTGCCGCCACCTCCGCCGGCTCAGGCCTGCATTCGCTGCGGCATGTGCGCACAAGCGTGCCCAGCGTCATTGCTGCCACAACAATTATATTGGTTTGCTCTGGGCAAAGAGATAGAGAAACTCGAATCACACCACCTATTCGATTGCATAGAATGCGGCGCATGTTCCTACGCCTGCCCCAGTAACATTCCGCTGGTACAGTACTATCGAGCCGCCAAGGCAGATGTGCGTGAACACCAGCTCGACCACGAAAAATCTGATCGATCCAAACTGCGCTTTGATGCTCGGCAGGAGCGGTTGGATCGCGAAGAAGATGAGAAGCTCGCGCGTCGCAAAGCACGAAAAGAAGCCGCAGAAGCTCGTGGAAAAGCCGCACAGGCAACGCCTGGAAGCGACGCTACAGACCCAACAAAAACAGCGGCAAGCGATATCGTTAAGGCCGCCATCGCCCGGACACAGGCGAAACGAGCGCTGAGCGCAGCCCCCGATGCGAAACAAGATCCAGCTCAGACAGCAATCGACAAGGCTCTGGCCGCCCGCGAGGCACCGCCGCTGTCCGACGCCGAGCTCCAGGCACAAAAAATTGAAGGGCTGAGCAAGCGACTGTTAAACAGTACACGTAAACTAGAAGGGCTTGGCTCTAGCCCTCAAGACGAAAAAATACGCGTTGCGCTACTGGCATCTATCGAATTGCTCGAGTCGAAAATCGCGCTGGCTGGAGATCAAAGTGGGGAACCAGCACACAGTGAAGCATCGGTGCCCAAAGCGAACAGCGCCCAGGCCGCCATCGATCGCGCTCTCGCGAAGCGAGCCTCAGCAGCAGTCGATTCACTATCACCACGGCAACGTCTCGAGGGAAACCTCGTTGCCGTTGCGGATAGGCTGGCAAAATTGGAAGTGAAACTGAAACAAGCGCAAGATGAGGAAAGCGACACAGTTGCCGTGTTGCTGGCCTCTGTCGAGAAACTCCACAAAAAGCGCTCACAAATCAGCGACGAACTAACTGAGTTAACGGATTAATCGATGAGTCTGTTGAATATAACCTCACCGCACGCCCATAGCTCGCAGGACACCTCCAGCGTGATGCGCCTGGTCATTATAGCCACTCTTCCAGGAGTCGCCGCACTGACCTGGTTTTTTGGCTGGGGTACGGTGGTTAACATACTATGGGGCTCGGCAGTGGCGCTCACCTGCGAGGCATTGGCGCTGCGCATGCGCGGTCGAAAAATCGGTTTTTATCTTGGTGACTACAGCGCACTTGTCACCGCTGTACTACTGGGTATCGCGCTACCTCCCGGCTCTCCCTGGTGGTTGATTGCAGTCGGTATCGCCTTTGCCATAGTGATCGCCAAGCAGCTTTATGGAGGAATGGGCTATAACCCATTCAATCCGGCAATGGTTGGTTACGTCGTCCTCTTGATATCTTTCCCGATAGAGATGACCCGCTGGCTAGCCCCACTGGGGAGTTTCCCAGGCAGCGTGCCGACCCTTTCGGAAGCCCTGAACCTGTGTTTTACCAGTGGCTCCATCGATGCGCACACGATGGCCACGAGCTTGGACATCTTCAAACAGAACACATCACTGCTGGTCGACGACCTGTGGCAGCAATCGCCGCAATTTGGACGCTGGGGCGGCGTCGGATGGGAGTGGGCAAACCTGGCGTTCCTGGCCGGTGGCTGCTACCTGCTGTATCGAAAGATTTTTACCTGGCACGCGCCGGTATCAATGCTGCTGGCGCTGAGCCTGATGGCACTGGTATTTTACGACAACGGTAGCTCGGCCAGTGGTGGTTCCCCACTGATGCACCTGCTTAGCGGTGCCACCATGTTAGGCGCGTTTTTCATCGTCACCGACCCCGTATCATCGGCTGTGTCGAACCGGGGTCGTCTCATCTACGGCGCGGCAATCGGCGTGCTGATTTATTTGATCAGGCGCTGGGGCAATTACCCCGACGCTGTTGCCTTCGCGGTGTTGATTATGAATTTTGCCGCCCCCTTTATCGATCACTACACCATGCCTCGAACCTATGGCCACAGCAAGGCGGAGAAAAACTGACATGCTCGCCAGTTCAATAAGCCGCAATGCTATCTTGTTGGGATTATTTGCCCTGGCAACCACAATGCTTATCGCCGGAACCCAGCTTGGCACAAAGGATCGAATAGACGCCGCGATTAGAGCCGCCGAACAACGCGCTCTGCTTGAAATCGTGCCCATTGAAGTTCACGACAACACAATGCTGGATGATGTGGCACTTGTAGAAGACAAAGCTGGCCTGCTCGGATCCGCAGGAAAGCTGATTTACCGGGCGCGTATGGCCGGCGTGCCAGTTGCCGCAATTGTCCCCGTTACCGCCCCCGACGGTTACTCCGGTGCCATCGATCTTGTCGTCGGTATCAAAGTAGACGGCAGCATCGCCGGTGTGCGGGCGTTGAGTCACAAAGAAACACCAGGGCTTGGCGACAAGGTAGACATCAAAAAATCAGATTGGGTGACTGGTTTTGAAGGCAGATCGCTCACCGATCCAGCGCCGGCACGCTGGCGCGTCAAAAAAGACAAAGGCGTGTTCGATCAGTTTACAGGCGCCACCATAACACCGCGCGCAGTGACCAAAGCGGTCTATCAGGCATTGCAGTATTATGAACGCAATAGCGATCAAATTTGGGCCGACGACGTCGACCAGGAGAGCATAGACAGTGGCAACGGCTGATTATCGAGAGATTAGCGTCAATGGCCTGTGGAAAAACAACCCGGCCATTGTCCAACTATTAGGACTCTGCCCGCTGTTGGCAGTCACCGCCTCCGTGGTAAACGCATTGGGGCTAGGATTGGCCACCATCGTGGTGTTGCTTTGCTCCAACACAGCGGTTTCAATGATTCGAAATATTGTATCAGACGCCGTACGCCTGCCAGCCTTCGTCATGATTATTGCAGCGGCCGTGACCTGCATTGAGCTTCTAATGCAGGCATTTGCCTACGAGTTATACCAGATACTCGGCATCTTTCTGCCACTGATAACAACCAACTGCGTGATTCTCGGTCGAGCCGACGCCTTTGCCCGCAAGAACTCAGTGGGTCCGGCCATGCTCGACGGACTGATGATGGGGCTTGGTTTTACCGCTGTATTGTTATTGCTCGGACTGATGCGGGAGTTTGTGGGCACCGGTGCCATTTTCGCTGATATGGATCTACTGTTCGGGCCGATTGCAGAAAATTGGCAGTTAACGCTGGTAGATGACTACCATAACTTTCTCCTGGCCATTTTACCGCCCGGTGCCTTTATATTTTGTGGTCTGATTATCGCACTGAAAAACAGACTCGATTCAGGCATCAAAGCCCGCCAGAATGCACTACGCGACAAACCGATAAAAGGTGCGAAACGAGTGAGAGTCACCGGCACCATACCCTCATAGCAGTATTATAGGGGCGTATCAGCACCCGCGGCAAACGCTTCCAGCCTGGGGCCAGATAGTCGGTAACCCAGCCATTCCGGTTGTGGCAGTGCGCCCAGCCGGTCGTAGAAACCTATAGCAGGCTCGTTCCAATCGAGCACGGACCACTCGAATCGTCCACAGCCTTTGGACACTGCAATTTGAGCCAAGCCACGCAGTAGCGCCTTGCCCAGTCCAGTACCACGTTGATCTGGAGCAACATAGAGGTCTTCCAGATACAGACCATTGCGACCAAGCCACGTCGAATAGTTGAAAAAATACACAGCAAAACCGGCGGCTTCTCCATCGACCTCTCCGATGAGACCGGCAACAACCGAGTCATCGGCAAAGATCGAGGCGCGGATATCCTCGACTGTGGCCAAAACCTCGTGCTCCGCTTTCTCGTAGCGGGCGAGCTCAACAATAAAACCGTGAATCACCTCGGCATCCGTCGCCTCCGCCACCCGGATACTAATTTTTCCTTGCACAACCGTAGCCTGTGTCATATTGGCTCCATAACCAGCGTATTCAGTATCTCGTCGACGGCGGCGTCATCGAGGCCTAGATTCTCAAGGTCACAACTGTACGTTATAAACAGTAGCAGCGACCCACAACCCAAATACCACTCGCGCACCGCGGCATCCTCCTCTGTGAAACTGCAATAGACGCCATCTTGGTCTGCGAGACTCACCGCTTGCCACTCGCGCTGCACCTCGTGCTGCTCCGCCGCGATGGCTTTGACCTCGGCAGCGCTGAAATCTCCATCATCACGACACAAGGTGGAAACTTCTATGCATCCCACATCGTCGTTATCGCCCACCACAATGCTCTCTTCGTCCTGCTCGGCCCACCACTCCGGCGGCACACACAATGACCACCACTGTGTTTCGAGGATATTCATCAACAGTACTCCGTAGTTTCAAGCCACAGTATCGACATGAGCACCGCGTGCTCATGGCCATCAATCGTGGGGTAATAGTTCTTTCGCAAACCCATTTCAATAAATCCAACGCTTTCGTATAACATTCGCGCCGCGTCGTTTGACTCCCTGACCTCGAGATGAACTCCAGTAACCCCCCGCTCCAGCAAGGCCTGCAAACTCTCTTTCAACAATTTCAAGCCCAGGCCTTTGCGACGATGAGTCACTGCAATCCCAAAATTCAACAAGCTCGCCTCATCCAACACCGTGGAGTAGAGTGCAAATCCGAGTACCTCGCTAGCGGCGGATTTCAAAACAAAACCCAATCCGTGATCGGTCGTGAGGCTGGCCGTAAAATTTACGTCGGTCCAGTTATTACCTAGATAGTGGTCGTCGATGACACAAGCAGCCTGGGCATCAGCGACGTCCATCGCCGACATAGCAACCGCATCACAGGAGCTCGGAATTGAGTTCTCCATGTAAATCTAACCAAACGTCTCGCTTCAGCAGGGGCTCGGCCAGCATTTGGCTGGCAGTCACCGTTTTAAACACCTTGTATCCCTCCAAATCCGTGCACCAGGACGCTATCCGCTCTCCCATGGCAACCAGCTGCAATGAACCTCCATCGGCCTCTCGCGCCAGGCGCGAGCCCACAAAGTCGGCAATGGTACCCTGGTCAAGTAGTCTGGATGCCGCTTGCAGCGGCCACTCAATCAAGCTGGGGGCCACTTTCGTATCACCGGCAACACCCAACGCTCGGGCCAACGCCCAAATTAGTTGCTCCTGCAATCTGTGGTCATTGGTTTCCGCCAGATCCTCCAACCACACTACATTGCCAGTGCGAACCAGCAATAGAACATAGCG
>JBLHKV010000111.1:0-11664 GCA_047618115.1 Halieaceae bacterium
ATTCGCTGCCCCAAGATATTGTGCCTCTGTCAAATAACCTGAGAGAAGAAACATGACCGTAATCGCTAGCGCCTCAAGAATGCCCGAGGGGATGACCGTAGAGGTTCGTAACATCGCGTTCAATCTCAACAAGCAGCTATCCAAAGACTGGCTGGATAACGATCCATTTAAAACTGCCTTCTTTAATGCGCTTAGCATGAGTTTTCCGGCAGGGGAGCGTTTTTTTATAGAAAGTGTTCGTCATTTTCGAGATGAAGTGAAAGACCCGAAGCTCAACCAAGAAATCAGCAGTTTTATTGGTCAGGAGGGGATGCACTCCCGGGAGCACCGCAAATACAACCGTTTGTTATGTGACTTACGTGGTTACAGCCAGGAAAAAATGGAAGGTAGGACAGAGAAGCGGGTTCAACTGGCGAAAACGAAATTGTCGCGCGAAGCTCAGCTCGCGATGACCTGCGGAGTCGAACATCTGACTGCAATCCTGGCCGATAAAGTCCTTAGTGGCTGGATGCTGAGCGACGTGGATAACCAGATGAGAAGCCTGTGGAAATGGCACTGCGCAGAAGAACTGGAACACAAGTCCGTCGCATATGATGTCTACACGCAAATCAACGGCACCTATAGGGCTAAGAAGCTGACCTTGCGGATATTTACAGTGAATTTTTTGTTCGATCTGCTGGCCAATAGTGCTTATATGCTCCGCAAGGACAAAAAGCTCTGGAAGTGGTCCACTCTTAAAAGTGGATTTAATTTTCTCTTTGGTAAAGAGGGTTTGTTGCGCGAAATGCGCGGCGATTACCTCAAGTATTTCGATCCTGACTTTCACCCCTGGGACGATGATAATCGGCACCTTCTCGAGAGCTGGCAAGCGCCTAAGGCGGCATAAATTTTGTAGTCAGACATAAACTATGGCCGGCCCAGCAGGTCCAGCTAGTGATTATAATACAGCGTGCGTTGGAGAGTTTATCGATGAAAAAAATGATTATTGGCCTTGTCTGCGTGCTGACACTTGCCGGAACGTTTGCTCTGGCATTACCAACAATGCTGCACAAAGCGGGGCTACATCCGAAGTATCACGGCCCCAAGGTTACGCTACTGAATAAGCGTGCTCTAGTGATTACTACCAGTCACGACGTGCTTGCCGCGCAGGGCGAAACTGAGGGCCCAGCCACTGGGGTTGTTGCCTCGGAGATGACGCACCCCTATTACGTTTTTCTTGATGGAGGCATGCAGGTTGATGTGGCCAGTATAAAAGGCGGACAAATTCCAATTGCGCCGGATTCACTCTCACGCATTTCAGCCACACCAGAGACCAAGCGCTTCCTTCAGGATTCGATCTTCAACGCTAAGGTCGAGAAGTCCATCAAGATCGACACTATCGATTTCAGCGAGTACGACATTATTTTTCTGGCCGGTGGTTGGGGTGCGGCCTATGATCTGGGTTATTCACCTGTACTGGCACAAAAAATCAGCGGCGCGTACTATGCTGACAACAAACCTGTGATCGGTGGCGTCTGCCACGGGGTGCTGGGGTTGATCAATGCTATTGATCGAAACGGTAATTTACTGATCGCCGGGCGCCGCATGACCGGGGTCAGTGACAAGCAAATCAAAGAACTCAAGATTGAAATCACCCCACAGCATCCGGAAACCGAATTGCGTAAGGCCGGAGCACTGTACGAAAGTCAGACTGCGTTTCGGGATATGTTTGCCAACCACATCGTAGTGGATAATGAGAAGCGCTTTGTTACCGGACAGAACCAGAATTCTGGATTGGAAACCGCGTACAAAATGATGCAGGTCATCGCGGAACGAGGAAAGTAACGATGAATAAAGTGCTTAAACTGCTGGTCCTATTACCGGCGATTCTCTTTGTGGTTACTGGTATTCGTTGGCTGGTGGCACCTGTCGAAATAGCACCTAATTTTGGCCTGACACTGGCGGAAGGCATCGGCCTCAGTTCCCAGATCGGAAACATGGCCGGCTTCTTTTTAACACTGGGCAGTTGCATGTTGATTGCCGTGATCAGTGAACGTCGCAGTTGGTACTACCCACCCCTGATGTTATTGGCGATCACTTCTCTCGGTCGAATTGTCGCCTGGCTGTTGCACGATGCCATCTTGGCAGGAAGTCAGATCATGATAGAAGTGGTCGTGGCATCTATTTTGTTGCTTGCATCCCGCCGCCTTCCACGGGAGCAATAAGCCAGTGCCCTTTCCTTCTTTGCGCCGAATTATTCACGCCGTTGCGCTGTGTCTGGGTAGTATCACTGCACAGATGCTTGGGGCGGATGTAGTCACTCAGTCTCCCTCAGGTGCAGCGCGCCCCAACATCGTATTCATTCTGGCAGATGATCTAGGCTATACCGACATTTCGCCTTACGGCAGCGAGGTCAATACGCCAAACCTGAAGACATTGGCAGATCAAGGTATGCGCTTTACCAACTACCACACCGCAGCCAACTGCGCTCCTGCCAGAGCCATGCTGCTCACCGGAGTAGACAGTCATTTAGCCGGTGTACCTAACATTCCCGAAATGCTGGCACCACAGCAGCGAGTGCACGCAAATTATCAAGGCGTGCTGGGAGATGACGTGGTGACTGTGGCGACCCTGCTGGAAGGCGCAGGGTATCACACCTATATGGCGGGTAAATGGCATCTGGGCATGGAACCCCACAAGCGGCCTAGCCGGCGCGGCTTTCAGCGGACCATGGCAATGATGGATTCAGGCGCCGATAACTGGGAGCAACGTCCCTATATGGCACTCTATGACCAGGCCAATTGGTTTGCCGATGGGGAGCGGTTTACGCTACCGGAGGATTTTTACTCCTCGCGTTTTTTGGTCGACAAGATGATTGATTTCATCGACAGCAATCTGCAAGACGGCAAACCCTTCTTCGGCTATTTGCCTTTTATGGCTGTGCACTCGCCCGTACAGGCACCTCAGCAGTACATCGATCGCTACATGGATCTTTACGATTCCGGCTGGGACGCTCTGCGTCAGCAGCGAATGGAAAGAGCTGCTGCCTTAGGCATCGTGCCAACAGATATACCTATGGTGCGCATGACAACAACAGGAGATTGGGGTGCACTCAGTGAAAAGCAGAAGCGCTATCAGGCGAAACGCATGGCGGTTTACGCCGGCATGATTGAGGCCATGGACGTTCATATCGGTCGCCTGATCGAGTTCCTCAAACAGCGGGGGCAATACGACAATACGATTTTCATCTTCACCTCAGACAACGGTAGCGCGGCCAGTGCGCCGGCCGACCCTCAGGCCTTTCCTGCGCGACTGATCCCGGAGAATCTCGGTTATAATCTAGACTACGACAACCTAGGCCTGAAAGGCAGCTTCAGCACCATCAGTCCCGGCTTTGCTAGCGCCTCATCGAGTCCGTTAGCGTACTACAAGTTCTACGCGGGGGAAGGGGGAATGAGGGTGCCGCTGATAATCGCCGGCAAACTAATCGCCCGTCAGCAACAACTCACAGGAGCCTTTGCCTGGGCAACGGATATAAGCCCCACCATTCTATCATTGGCTGGAGTTTCCCAGCCTGCAGAGCGCTACGCTGGCCGACCAGTGCAGGCCATCACCGGGCGCGACCTCACGCCCTTGCTATTGGGTGCGGCTGAACGGGTCTATGGCCCCGATGACCCAGTGGGTTACGAATTGACTGACCACGGTGTTTTATTCCAGGGTAACTTCAAGTTGGTGGTAAACCAACCACCGGTAGGTGATGGCCAATGGCGCCTGTTCAATATTGTGGATGACCCAGGCGAGACGGTAGATTTATCCGCATCCCAAACCTTGCGTTTCCAGCGTATGTTGTCTCTCTATGAGCAGTACCTTCGCGATAACAACGTGGTGCCGGTGCCGCCGGGTTATACCCATATAAAACAATTGTTTTCCAACATTTTGCTCCAGTACCGCGACGCAACCATTGTCTTTTTATTAACACTACTACTGTTGCTGCCGTTTTATGTTGCCTCTCGAATGAAGAGCCGAATGAAGAGCCGAATGAAGCGGACACCCACCCAAGAAAAATCGGGACAGAGCACGATTAAACTATGACGGCCTTTGAGGAAAGGTGGACGGCGGGCAAATGAAACCGTGGCCTGCCCAGTATTTTCAATCATTTCATGGTCGTGTTACCAAGATGTCGTCGGTATCAACAGGTAGCTCAAACACCATAAGGTCTTCTGCGAGAAGGAAGTTGTCCGGTACACCACGCTTGAAGATATCTTCCAGTACAAAATTTTGCGGAACCGGCACCAAGTGATAGAACGCCACCATGTCTACATCGGATTTCTCGCTGAGTTCAATCAGGGAATCCGTTGAAGCGTGATAGTCGATGACGTCGGCTACGATCTTGGACTGACGTGTTTGGCCTACTGTGCCCAGTGCCTCTGACAGTGTTGTTACGGTAGGTAGTGACAGAGCGTCGTGGAGTAATAAATCAGCACCCTCTACTATCTTCAGGGTGTCGCCGTTCACATTGCCGTCACCTGAAATGACGACACTACGGCCACGGTAGTCAAATCGATAACCCACGGCGGGCTCAATGGGTGGGTGCTCGGCAACATAGGCGGTTACCTTGAGCTCGCCATCTTCAAAAATGACACCCGGAGAAATCGTGTTGTGTTGCAATACACCGAGCGCCGGTGGTAGCAAGTCTTCCCCATGGTGACCCGTGCGATAAATTCTGTCCAGCCTATAGCCGGCATTAACGGCATTGGTCACTTCGTCAACTCCGCGAGGCCCATACACTGTTAACGGTGCCGGTCGGCCCTGTACCCAGGAGGTGAGGTTCACTTCGTAAATTTCCGCGATGTGATCAGAGTGGAAGTGCGTGAGCAAAAGGCCCTGCAGACGATCCAAAGGCAGTCCTATGCGATTAATATTATCTGTAGAACCGGCTCCAGAGTCGATCAGGTAAAAATGCTCCGGCGTTACGATGGCAATACACGCCTGGGCCTGACCCATCCCTAAGGGCGACGCACTGCCACACACATAAACCCTGAGGCTTTCTGATTCTGGCAATGGCGCAGTGCCGCGCTCGGCGATAAACGCCGCGCCACGAGCAAGCACCCTATCCTGTACCGCGGATAACTTGAGTAACCCGCGTCCAACGCCGACAATAATCAGGAGACCAACAAATAGTATTAGCGCTTTCTTCATAGTCGCATGTTCCTCATAACTCAATTTAAGCCCGGGACAGAATTAACTCTGTCCCTTCTAGTTCATTCAGTTGCTAGCATAGTTTCGACACCGGTGCCTTTGAGCAAGGCGTCGACACTTGCGCGATTTGCTTCACTGAGCGCCCGGTAGTGCTCGTTAGTCCATCGCAAGCACTTCGCCTGGTAGGGGAAGGTCTGTTGGGTCCAGGGCACGCCGTCGATTTGTGACTCCCAGCTTTTCTCACCCGCCTGCACCGCGCGGACGTTGGCCAGCATTTACTTTTGATTTCCCAGATGGTTTTCCATGGCGGCCAGAAAGCGCCGGTAACTGGCATCGATTACCACTGCTGTCGTATCATTGGAGCCTACCACATAAAGGCGGCTAATCTGGCGTTCCTCCACCCAGTGTTTGAATTCTTGATGGCCGTCCTTGAGCATACTGACGTCCATGCTCAGCGGCAACAGGGTGCCAGCATTTCCTGCGTCTATTTCCCCGTGCCAACGATAATGGAACATGTACTTGGTACACCACTCGTCAGCGAAGTCTTCAATAAGGTAGTCGATAAAGGCCAGCGCAGGGTCATCGGGCAGTACCGAGCGGCCGGTATAGCTACCCTCCAGACGCCGGATAATAGGGGTGGAGTCACAGACGGCCTTGATGCCTCCGTTCTCATTGAAAAAAAAGTAGGCTCGGAAATCGGCTTAGGTTTCTCTACACCCATCGCATCACAAACCCCTGCCAGTATGCCCCAGCTAACGACATAGGCCAAGCGGCGATAGCGCAACAGAGCCACCATCTTCTGTGAATAAGGTGACCCTGTACCACCTACCAGTCGAATTGGTTCGTCATAGCTCATGAAATTTTTCCCGTAAATCGCTTAGGCACAAGAACACCTTGCATCAGCGAATAGCACCATTAGCGGAACTCTAATTCGTCATCACTCAGGCCGCCAAGCCGCAAACCGATAAAGTCTCGAATGTAATTCTGGTAGTTCTTCCAGGGCAAGCGGTTACCATTTTTGGGAAACCGCTCCCGAGCACGCAGTACGTAACCGGCGTCGAAATCTAGCAGGGGCACTTCATCAACTTCCCCCTTCATGCGCGGCGTCACTGTTGAATAGTTGCCACGATCCATTTTATTGAGCAATCGGCAGACGTATTTGCCCGTCAAATCGGTTTTGAGGGTCCAGGAAGAATTGGTATAGCCTACTGTAAATGCCATATTGGGTATCCCAGAGAACATCATCCCCCGAAAGATAAAATGCTCGGTTATGTCGAGTTCCTTGCCATCAATACTGTACTTAACACCGCCAGCAAACTTAAGGTTTAGACCCGTCGCCAGGATCACAATATCAGCATCAAGTTGCTTGCCGGATTTGAGTTGGATACCCTCAAAGTTGAACTGATCAATGTGATCGGTCACCACCTCGGCATTTCCGGCGCGGATCGCAGCAAACAGATCGCCATCGGGTACCGCACACAGACGCTGATCCCAGGGATTGTAGTCAGGGGTAAAATGGGTAGCGACATCATAATCCGGGCCCAGTGCTTTACGCACGCCGCCGAGCAGGAATTTACGCAGTTCTTGTGGTTTTCGACGGGATAGCTGATAGATGTAAATCTGAAACAACATCTTTTTCCAGCGGGTCAGGCGGAAAGCCCAATTGTCAGGTAAGCACTTGCGCAGAGTCTTTGCCATGGGATCTTCCGCGGGTACGTTGGCGATATAAGTCGGTGTGCGCTGCAGCATCACCAGACTGGCCGTGTCTTTGGACATTGCCGGCACCAGCGTCACCGCCGTGGCGCCACTGCCTATCACCACAACACGCTTGCCTTGGTAATCTAGATCCTCGGGCCAATGCTGTGGGTGCACGACCTGTCCCTTAAAGTCTTCGATACCGGCAAAATCCGGTGTATAGCCGCGTTCGTAATCATAGTAGCCGCTGCAATTAAACATAAACTTGCAGCTTATCGTCACTGATTCACCACTGCCTCCCCGCTCGGCGGTCACCAACCAGCGATTGTCGGACGACAACCAGTTGGTGGCCACCACCTTGTGCTGATAGCGGATATGCCGCTCCACGTCGTTTTCGGCTGCCGCTTCGCGAAGATAGCTGAGGATCTTGTAACCGTCGGCGATGGTCGATTTGTCTTTCCAGGGTTTGAAACCATAACTGTAGGTGTACATATCGCTGTCGGAACGAATACCGGGGTAACGGAATAAATCCCAGGTGCCACCGCTGGTGGCGCGGGACTCGAGGATCATAAAGCTGCGGTCAGGGCAGTTACGGCGCACCTGGCAAGCGCCCCCTATTCCGGCCAAACCTGCTCCAATAATTAAAACGTCTACCGATTCATTGCTGCTATACATGGTGCTTTTCATTGCTATCTCAATCTACAAAGTTGTTGCTTTCAATGGTTGCGCTATACCAAATGGGCGACGACCATGCGCGCTCTTGAATAATGGTGGACATATCTGAACGAGGCGCTTCGCCTGCGCGAATAGCATCCCAAGTCGACCAACGACAAACCGGGTTTTCTAGAACACGCGCATAGTAAAATGCCTCTTGCCCCGGAGTGAAGTTGGGGTCTTGCCACAGAGTTTTAAGCTCGCCCGCGCCGACATTAGCGGTGATAGAGCAGTCGTCCAGGTTTACGCTTGCGCCATTGTCTGGGCAGCGGTGGGTTCGTGGGTCTACGCTTAAACCATCTGAGCAGGCAACATCATAAACACGCTCTTGGTGTTCGCCATTTTCGAGCCAGCCCTTAATAACTTGCACCCGCTGCAATCGAGCGGTGTTTGGGTCGGCTACCGCCCAGGTTAAAAATGTCGGTTGGCTATCACCTTCCACTTGCAAGGTGCCGCCCATGGTGGTGCCGCTCTGGTAAGCAGTGCTAATTAAGTCAGGGCTATTCAACTGTGCATCATTCAATTCATAACCGGCAAAAAATCGAACCTTTATACGTGTACCGCTAGTGGCAAATGTTTCCTTACGTCGCAATGCGTCATAAATGGCCTCGCGAGTATTTTCTTCTGCCCATACGCCGGCAATACCAGAAGCTCCCCAGTACTTGTAGCCTGAAAAATTAAGGTAGTCTTGCCCGTCTACCTCTTCCACCATTTCTGATGCGGAAAATTTAACCAGTGAGCCGTAAAGAAAACTCGCAGGTACAGAACCTCGTTTTTCAGCGGTGCTGTCAAACGACCCAATTTTGCCAAAGTAGTTATCCTCCTGCAGTGAGGCTGCGCCTGTATGCGTATCGCTAGAGCCAATAACGCCAAATTTATAAGGATTTGCCTCGGAGCTGTACGCCCCCCGATCCGCCAGGGACAAACCGCGCAGCCATGCATTTCGCACATAGCTGCCAGCTGGATCACTGAGCAACTTGGTAGAGGTGCGCAGGGGGAAAATTTCAAAATTAGCCCATTCATCATTTTTTGATAATAAAGGGTGCGTATCTGACGTGCCTTTAACCTGGGTGATTTCTACTAAAGGTTCATTCCGCAAACGTTGGTCGGCGTATTCTTGGTCAATGGCCTTGCCAGCCCAATCAGTAAACATAAACATCGCGCCATTGGAGCCGTTGCTATTGTGCGGTATCGCCAGACTTTCTATATCCTTCTGCCTGAGCCCGTCCATCCAGTCCCACAGGCCTTCGGGGTTAATACTATTGAAACGCGAAAAAGGCATGGCCGGTAAGCGCGCGGTACCACGAAAAATCACGTTACGATGCAGGGCTTCACTCTCAGCGGTCGAAGACGTGAATTCATACCCCGCAAAGGTGGTGAACGTACCGGGTTTGTAGGCTTCATCAGCCGCTTTAACGGTTTGTATCCAGGCAGAATTGCTGACGTCGTTGATAACCTTATTAGTGATAGTACCGTCAAGCAGACTAGCCACCACATTGCTAATAAAACCGTAAAACACTTTACTTCTTTTTGATAAGTCTAACAGTCCGCCATCAACTGACTCATTGATGTTGTGATAGGGCTCAGCAAAATCGTATTGTGAAATTGCAGTGCTGGTATCTGCGGCTTCGTTAATCAGGCCAAGAAAAACGCCATGATCGGTAACCGCGTAAAAATCCAATGGTTGAGCCATCTGTACTTCAAAGCCACCGGGGTGCTTGATCACTTCACCTTGCGCGTAGCGGTAGGCATCTGCTGGAGAGGCGGTTGTACCAAAAGCAGAAGCATCAAAAGAAAGTGTCGTGTGCACGTGCAAGTCGCCGAAGTAGGCATTGCGATCGCGGCTTGGCATAGAACGGCTCTGATCGGCGTTCTGCGGAGCTGGGAAGGTTATGATCCCATCGTCAGCAGGAATCAATGTGTTAGTCGTGCGGTAGACTTCTCGGGCCTGGGTGAGCTTATCCGACTGTAATTGGTCGTCGGCGCAGGCGGCTGTCAATGCGATAGTAGCCATCATTGCAGTGCGTAAAAACATAGGTCTTACCTTTTTTTATTAGTTACCTTTTGACTACAAGGAAGGTTTGGTCGGTTAGAAAATTTATCATTACTGCTACTGATTTCAGACCCATTTCTGTTATCAAAAGCCTACTCTTTGGTTTTATTATTCGATTGATTGTACTGTTGCGTGATTAACCGAAGGAATCATAATCGGCCAACTGGCAATACCGTTCTTCGCCACAAGCGCAAACGTTGGAATTTATCTTATGTCCTAAAGGCAGTATGAAGCTAGACGCTTCCCTAGATAGGGAAGCGTCACTGTTTTATTGATTATGGCAGTGTGATCAGTCTTCTGGATCGAGCCAAATGGGGCTGGTCCATGCCCGCTCCTGAATTGTCGCCGGGACGCGGGGATCAGGTGCCCGCCCCAAACGAATGGCATCATAGCTTGACCAGCGGCAGGTCGGATTCATCAAAACACGAACATAGTAGAATGCGCCTTGGGCAGGATTATAATCAGGGTCATGCCAGAGGGTTTTCAGTTCATTGGCACCGGAACCCTGACTGAAGCTACAGGTATCAAGGTCAACACCCGCACTATTGTCCGGGCAGCGTCCTGTCGCCGAATTAACCTTCAACCCATCAGCACAGGCGATATCAACGACCTTTTCCTGGGTTTTGCCCTTAGCATCGATCCAGCCCTTAATCATTTGTACTCGCTGTATGGGGGCATCGATTGGATCCCGTGTCGCCCAGACAAAGAAGCCGGGTGAGTTTTTCTGCGCCGCATCAAGGTTTGTGGGTAAGTGCAGCACGCTGCCCATCGGCACACCTTTTGACATCAACGATTGAAACGGGTTGTGATCATCTAAGCTTGCCTCATCAATGCCCCAACCTGCATAGAAGCGCACCATCATACGCGGCCCTGACGTGGCATACGTTTCACGACGTGCAAGCGCATCAAAAACCGCTTCCCGGGTATTTTCAGGCGCCCAAACTGCGGCTAGTCCACCCGACGTATGAAATTTGAGGCGAGATTGATAAGCTGCCGCTGCACCGCTATCATTCAAGCGCCGTGCCGCAGAGGAAGTGACCGCGGCTATTGCACCCGGGAAATCCCATTCTTCCACATCACCGGGGTTGGAATTGTGACTGTCGGTGGCACCGATAAAACCGACTTGTAGCGGATTGAAACCGAGCTGCCTATCTAGCTCCAGCCCGACCTTTAGCCCTTGGCGGACAAAACCCGTTTGAAAAGCACAACCTGTCGTTTCTCCAGGTTGGCAGGGGTCAAACACTTGTTCGAAGGCGCATTCTTCATCGGTAGCGCCAACCCCAAGGGCACATTCTTGCGCACCCTTGACTTGGAATATTTCTGCCAGCGGTTCGCGCCTTTGGCGTAACCGCCAGTCGGCCTCGTCATACTGCTGGCCATCCCAGGTGAAGCGTGAATAGGTAAGACCCCATGCTTTATTGGAATTGTGCGGCATGGTCAGAAAATCACAACCAGCACCGCAATTGGCTTCAAGCCCCCGCCAAAGTTCAATGGCATTGGGTACATCCAGGCTTGAAATGGCCCGCTCAGGAACCGTGTTGGTGCGGAAAATAACGTTGCGGTGATGTTTACCCTGATCGGGCATTCCTGGCGAAAACTCATAGGCAATCAGCGTGGTCAGTTTGCCCGGCCGATAAAATTTATCCGCAAGGCTGACATAGCGGGCCCAGTCGGTACTGGTATTTTCATAGCAGCGTTCAGCTGTGCCGTCCCCCCATTTACAGGTGGGAAAAAGGCCCGGCTTGAGGGGCTCGCGGCTCGTCCGTTGATAAACGCCAGCCGGTTTTGAGGGGTCGCCGGGCACGCTTGTTCCGCGAGCATTTTTAGCGACGATACTAAAAATCGCCGGATTAGGACGAGATGTCAGCCAGCAGGCAGCACGCTCGCCCAACGACAAGTTCGGGTCATTACAATGTGTGCTAGTACCGAAACCTTCGGCATGGTCAGTGATCGCCACGAAGTCCAACGGGCGGGTAAGCTGCATGATCTCGCCCCCAGGGCTAGTCAGCGGATCCCCTCCGGCG
>JBLHKV010000112.1:0-11543 GCA_047618115.1 Halieaceae bacterium
ATACGCGGCCCGCGCTGGACCACGTGATGGGCAATGCCCGGGACATACATCCGTGTGGGTGTTTTCATTTGCAACTCCATTTGCAAGGTGAGCTTGTTTTACCGCCAACAATAGGTTTACCGCTAACAATTGGTTTACCGCCATCAATGGCATTATTAAGCGTAGATCAAAACCCTCGCAGCGCAAGCAATGCCGAGCTAAATCCTACCCACAGCAAACAACTACCGTGTGATAATGCCCCATAACCAAGGGGGCAGGCAGTAGCATGCATTTACAAAAAAGAATTCTGGTAACCGGCGGCGCCGGCTTTCTCGGTTCCCACCTGTGTGAGCGGTTGTTAAATGATGGCAACGAAGTCATTTGCGTCGACAACTTCTTTACCGGCAGCAAAAATAACATCCTGCACCTGCGGGATAACCCCCTGTTTGAACTGATCCGGCACGACATCACGCTGCCGCTTATGGTCGAGGCAGACGAAATATATAACCTGGCCTGCCCCGCCTCGCCCATTCACTACCAATACAACGCCATCAAAACCATTAAGACATCCGTAATGGGCGCCATCAACGTTTTGGGCCTGGCCAAACGGCTCGATGCCAAAGTTTTTCAAGCCTCCACTAGCGAAGTCTACGGCGACCCGCAGATTCACCCACAGACCGAAGACTACTGGGGCCACGTAAACCCCAATGGCATTCGCTCCTGCTACGACGAGGGCAAGCGGTGCGCAGAGACCCTGTTCTTCGACTACCACCGCCAGCATAAACTAAAAATTAAAATCGCCCGCATCTTCAACACCTACGGCCCGCACATGCACCCCGAGGATGGCCGCGTAGTCTCAAACTTTATAGTGCAGGCCTTAAAAAATGAGGACATCACCCTATACGGCGACGGTAGCCAGACCCGCTCCTTTTGCTACGTCGACGACCTTATCGATGCCTTCGTCGCGCTAATGGCAACCTCAGACGCGGTGACCGGACCCATCAATACCGGCAACCCGGTGGAGTTCACCATCAAAGAACTGGCGGAGATAGTAATAGAACTGACAGGAGCCAGCTCAAAGCTGGTTTACCAGCCCCTGCCCACGGACGACCCGCTGCAACGCCAACCGGATATCACCATGGCCAGAGCGGTTTTAGGCTGGGAGCCCAAAATTCAATTAGAGGAAGGCCTGAAGAAGACCATTCCGTATTTCGCAGGAATTATCTGAGCTAAGTCCAGCTCTTAACCACCGACAGGGCCGGTGACCCGGATTTCACCACACTGGTATTACGACCCTTCGCCTTGGCTTCATAAAGCGCCTCATCAGCCAGATTCAACAAAAAGCTGCCATCGGTATCATCGTTGGGTAGGCAACTGGCAATACCCTGACTGGCCGTAAGCAATTCACTAACGCTGGAAAACGCGTGGGGGATTTCTTCCAGCTTGATGCGCGCCGCTATCCGCAACGACACCGTGATGCACTCCTCGGCGGTAATACCGGGCATTAAAATAATAAATTCCTCACCGCCATAGCGAGCGATGACATCGCCGGAGCGATTAACCGCATCATTCAGGCAAGTCGCTATGCGCTGCAGGGCAACGTCGCCAGCGGGGTGGCCGTAATTATCGTTATAGGGCTTGAAAAAATCGACATCGAGCATAATGCATGACAACGGCGCACCCGAACGACGGGCCCGGCGCCACTCCGAAGCCATCGTCCGATTGAAAAAACGGCGATTGAACAGGCCCGTTAATTCATCGGAGTTGGCCAGCACCGTCTGTATCTTGCGCGCATCTTCCAGCTCGCGGTTCTTGGAGCGCAGCGACTCCGACAGCCCGCTCAGCTCCAGCGCGAGCGTTTCATTGCGCCAGTTGCTTTCGATCATCCTGCTGTAATTTTTGTACACCGCCCCGGAGCGGATGATCAGCGCGATAGAACCCATCATCAGCAAAATGCCCAGGGGGATATTGTGTTCGGAACCCCAATAACTGATGAAATACCACCAGCAGATAGGGTACAAGGCCGTGCCAACCTCCATCACATAGTGTTCGCGGATCACCGAGCTGGTGCCCATGGACACCGACACCATAATAAATACTGTCATCAGGCAGATGTACTGCGTAGCCAGTGGCACCTGCGAGGCCACGTACAAATAGGGCAGCGACCACAGCGCCCAGGTAACCACAGTACCCGCCACGATTTTCCAGAAAATACTAATGTGCTCGCCGTGATTCAGGCCCTTTACTTCAACTGTTTTTATCCAGACATGGCGCACCACAAGCACACCAAGCAAAGTCAGAGCCCAGAGGACTAGATAGTTCCAGCTGATATGGCCACGCAGCACCACAAAGGCAATAAAAACGCCAGAAAATTGAGTAAGCACCAAACCCTGAGGCACACCGGTGCGCAGCATCTCCAGTTGCGCTGCAAAGTGCTCGTGTTCAGGCATTGTGAGCTCTTCATTCATAGGGGTATCATACTACTGTCATTGACCCGAACACCACTACACAGAAACCGGCAGCCAACTATGCTTCCATGGAAGTACTCCAGAATTATTATCATCATCGCTTGGCTACTGCCATTCGGTTATTTCATATTCAATATTTCGACCGAACTGGCCAGGGCGAACAGCGAGGAGGGCCCGCTCATTTGGGAGGCCGACGTGCGCGCGCTCGAAAAAGGCGACCTCTCCAACCCGCCCCCAGAAAACCCTGTGCTGTTTTTAGGGGCCCGCCAAATCAGCCTATGGACCGAGCTCAGCGATTATCTGGAACCGCTACCGATCATGCGCCGCGGCATTGGCTCGGCAAATATCGAGGACCTCGAGTACTATTACGATCGGTTGGTAACCCCCTACAACCCCAGCGCCGTCGTGATTTTGCCCAGCCAGTCGGACTTCAGCATACGCGGCGCTGGCAAGGCCTGGGAATACAGCATCCATTTCAAGCACCTCAGTGAAAAACTAATGGAGGACCTACCCCAGGCAAAAATTTACGTGATAAGCGCCACCAAGGCCCCCAGACTTCCCGATGCCTGGCGAAATATAGACCTCGCCAACAAAGAACTGATCGCCTACGCCAAAACCGAACCGAGGGTTACCTACATCAGCGTTCTAAGAGAATTTCAGAATGCAGAGGGCGAGCCCACCCCCTCCACCTTCAGAAGCGATGGCATACTTTTTAGCGACTGGGGCTATATGCGCATGACAGCGGCGGTGTTAAAGCACTTGGAAGAGGATTTCCCGGCGTATTTTTAAGCTGTGAGAGGCTAATCCCCACGCGGCTCCCCTCGCGACTCTCCAGAGACGCGCCGGTCATTCATGAACAGCAGGTTGGCATTTTGGAAGGCGCTACGCCTATCCTTAGTGCGAATATCATCGTGATGCACATCACAGCCTTGCACCGGCAACGACGGCGCCTCGCGCGACCAAAACCGTTTATTCCCTAGCTTATTGACCGCCCCACAGCAAAAAAGCTGAGGATGTATGCTCACATATTCAGTGACACTGGCAGCACTACCCCGCGGCGGAATTGCTTCCCCAAATCAACGGTATAGCAAGACATATCGGCGCAACAAACTCGTCCTGCTAATTCCCAACAGCCTTCAAATCCGCCTCAGCCATAATCACCACCAGCTCTTCAAAGCTAGTCTTCGGCGCCCAAGCTAGCGTCTTCCGTGCTTTTGAAGCATCGCCACACAACTGAGCACCACCCTCCTCCCGGTAAAACTGCGGATTAACCCGCACCAACAACCGGCCAGAAGCGCGATCAGTACCTTGCTCATCCTGACCAGAACCGGTCCACTCCAGCTCAAAGCCGCAGACCGAGGCAGCCAGGGATACAAACTCCCGCACCGAGTGGCTCACACCCGTAGCCAGCACATAATCATCGGGCTGATCCTGCTGCAGCATCAGCCACATGGCCTCCACATAATCCGGCGCATAGCCCCAATCGCGACTCGATGACAGGTTGCCCAGCTCCAGCACCTCACGCTGCCCCGCTGCGATCTGGGCCAGTTGCTGCGTAACTTTGCGGGTTACGAAGTGCTCACCCCGCAAAGGTGATTCGTGGTTAAAAAGAATGCCTGACGAAGCGTGTAAGCCGGCGGTTTCGCGATAATCCACCGTCATCCAGTGGGCAAAAAGCTTCGCCGTGCCGTAGGCCGTGCGTGGCTGAAAGCGAGCAATTTCGGTCTGGGGTGTGGTATCACAATGGCCAAACATCTCCGCGGTAGAGGCCTGAAACAGGCGACTGTCCGGGCAACTGGTATGCATGGCCTTAAGCAAGCGCGCCACCCCCATACCCGTCACATCAGCGGTATGCAACGACTGGTCGAGCGGCGCTCCCGGGAAGCTCTGCGCGGCGAGGTTATAAATTTCATCTGGTTGCACAGCATCCAGCAACTGCTGGATATTGGAGTATTCCAGCAGCTCAAAATCGACCAGATGAACGCCATCAAGAATACCCAGAGATTCAAGCAAAGAAGTATCGGTGTGGGTGCTGGGCCGTTTAGCGCCGTAAACCTCATAGCCACGAGACAGCAGGAGCTGGGCCAGATAGGCGCCATCCTGGCCGGTTATACCGGTTACTAGTGCTTTTCGATCCGATGCCACAGCGTGATCTGTCC
This sequence comes from Halieaceae bacterium, assembly GCA_047618115.1. Taxonomy (GTDB): domain Bacteria; phylum Pseudomonadota; class Gammaproteobacteria; order Pseudomonadales; family Halieaceae; genus CALJGI01. The sequence continues at coordinate 4,607 of JBLHKV010000112.1, forward strand.
ATTACTTGAGTGCAGTGCAGTATACCCATGGAAATAAGGCTGGCATAGCCAGGCCGGCAAGGACGATCACTGTTATTGGGCCACCGTGTTATCTCAGTCGCGCTCCAGGTTGAGTTCATCCCACATCCAGCGAAAATCGTAGCTTACTTGCGAGGTGTGGCCCCCCATATTCTCAAGGGACTTGAGCCAGCCGATAACTTCGCCCCTTAAAGCCGGGTCAGCCGCGCATTCACGGGGGGTTTTGTTGTTCAGCATGGGAATCGCCTCGTCCAGCGTCTGGCGATAGTGCTTGGTAAGTTGAGCCTCCAGCATCTCTTGTATTTCCACTGGAACTTCCGATGACCATTCATCCGGCTCGACAGCCTCCGCCATGCGTCCCAGGTTTTGGTGAACAGTGAGTGGCGTTCCCACGCGATCTCCCAGTAGTGATAGCAGCAACTTTTCTCCACGCCTTGATCGTGCTACAGAATTGGTATCCAGCGTCAAAGCGGAGTCGGTAAGCACAATTTGTCCCTGAATACTGACCTGCTCCTCCGGCGTAATATCGACATAGGCTTTAGGGAACCAGGTCCACTGGTCGGCGTCGGGTTCTTTTTCAAGCACAGCGGAAGTGTTCAGCGCTGCTGCCACTACCGTAGGCTCGACCTTCAGTGGGAAACGCAGTTGCGTGGGCTCAATGGGCTCGTCATCCATATTGCGCAATTCAGGTGCGGCTTTGTGGGCATTCACATAGGTATCGACAGCCCACAGGCGGAACACGACCTGTGGCAGCTGATGCGCCTGGTCGGGAAGGCCCATCAGCGCTTCGTGTACATGGCGGGCCGCCTCTGGACGAAACGGCAACATGGCCCCGCTGAATGCATGGCCTTTGCCGTCGGGCAGTACGCGCGCCGCCAGACCATCCCATTGGTGTAGGGACTCAGAGGCCGCCTTTTCCTTCACGCGTATTGATTTCCCAGTGGTCCCATAGACTCGCAGCTCCACATAGGCACCGGGCTTTACCGATGTAAGCTCCCAAAACTGCAGTTCAGATTCTCCCAGCGCTTGTAAATAGCGTCTTCCCGCTGGGCCCTCACGCCAGCCCCGGTGCTTCAGATAGGCATCGATGAGGCTCTCTTCATCGCTATCCCAATGCGCGGTAGCGTACTCCTCGAACAGGAAACCGAACGCCATGTGGCTGAAGTCCCCACCCAAAAAATACTCGGATACCTCGTCCGGGTGGAGTTCCAGAGAGTCGGCCACGGGGATCAGAAACAGGTCCAGCAAGGTCTCAAGGCGATGGGCCCATTCGCCGTTGGGACCGGTGTATTCCATTAGATGCCGAATGGCCTTATCAATTTCCCGCCGGGCTTTGCGTTCACTCATTGTCTAGTAAGCTTCTGTGTCCAATAATCACGGCGAGATCGTTATGATCCATCGACTGACCGCGTCCGTCAAACCGGACTCTCAATGCACTGTCCCCAACGGATACGGCGCGCCTTGCCTGCAACATTCCTTTCATCAAAAACAATTTCTGCCCCTTAAGCTACACCGCCATGACCAGGCGCACACCTTCTTCAACCTCCCGGAGTTTCGGCGCTGACAGCTTCCCTACGCGCTCGCCAAGAAAGGACTTATCCAGGGTTAAGATCTGGGATACGTTAACAACCGACTCACGATCCAGGTTTACACTCCGCCCGGACAGAACAACATTGCCCGGCGCAGCCGCCAATCGGGTATTGGAGGTAATAGCAACAACGATGACGGTGCTGATTTGACTGCGATTGAAATCGTTGGATTGTAAAATTAGCACGGGTCGCCGATAGCCGGGCTCAGAGCCTGTTGGCTCCGGAAGCTCCGCCCACCACACCTCTCCCCGCCTCATCTACCACTCTTCCTTGTCAATACTCCGGGTTTGCATGCCCTGCAACTCAGTATCAAGCTGCGACGGGCTGGAAGAATAGACAGCATCGAGTTGCGCGGTAACGTCTTCCACACGATACCGCTCCACGAACTCATCCACCGCCGTGGCATACAACTCGCTGCGGGAAATACCCAGTTTTTTGGCTGCACGCTCCGCAGATTCGAAAATCGGGTCGGGGATGGATATTGCGGTTTTCATAGAATGAGTATAACCGGGGTTATACCCGCGTACAATTGCAAATCTCTCTGGGACAGATTTTAAATCAGCCCCCAGAACCTGCTACCATCACAGCCCATGCAAAAAAAACCCCACATTCCCTGGTATGACTCGCCTTGGCTAAGCGCGTACCTACAAGCCCGCGACATCGTGAAAAGCGTTTCCGCGGAAACGCTGGAGGAATTCGAACAGACGCTGTCGGTATTTCGAACCAGGCCCGATTTCCAGGTATGCCAACCAAAACAGGTACTGGATGCCGAAGTCATCGAGCAGCTGAAGCAGCTCATAAAAAACCTGGACCCGACCACCCTGGAAAAACACGAACTGCTGCAATTCGGCCGCATGGTGGTGCACAACCACCCCGGCATCAACATTATTCAGGCAAGGCTTGCCGACAAGGTAAGCGAACTGGTTGGCGAAGAAGTTGAACCCAGCTACAGTTTTCTCTCCCTGTATAACAATCTGGGCAAGTGCGAGGTGCATATGGATGCCCCCGACGCCAAGTGGACCCTGGACATGTGCATAGAACAGTCCGCCCTCTGGCCCATCCACATCAGCCAAATACAGCCCTGGGTGGAAGATACCGACTGGGTGGAACCAGACTGGCACCAGCAGATCACCAGCGACCCCACCAATAAGTTTGAAGAGTTCGTTCTGCAGGAAAATAGCGCCATCGTGTTTGCCGGCAGCAGCCAGTGGCACTACCGCGACCGGATACCGCGGGTGCAGAAGGACAACTTCTGCCACCTACTATTTTTGCACTACATCCCCAAAGGCACAAAAGAACTGTCGAAACCAAAAAATTGGTCACGCATTTTTAACGTACCGGAACTGAACACCCTGGAGTACCCGCTCGAATGAGCTACAACTCAACACCCGGCCACCACTCCATGATTCTCGACCGCGTGCGCAACGAGGCCTACGCACGCGCCATAAAAGCCGCTGTCACCGAGGACAGCGTAGTGCTGGATCTAGGTGCCGGACTCGGAATTTTAGGTTTTATAGCCGCCAAAGCCGGGGCAAAAAAAGTGTACAGCGTAGAACCCGCTCCGGTGATTGAAGCGGCGAAAATGGTAGCAAAAGCAAACGGGCTCACCAATGTTGAATTTATCCAAGCCACCGCCGAGCAACTCGAGCTGCCGGAACAGGTAGACCTGATTATCTCTGTGTTTACCGGTAATTTTCTGCTAACAGAGGACCTATTACCCGCGCTGTTTTATGCCAGAGACAAGTTCCTCAAACCCGGCGGAAAACTGCTACCAGACTGCGCCAACATGATGGTGGCGCCGATCAGCTGCGAGGATTACTACCAGAAATCAGTGGCCCACTGGAGCAACGCCAACGACGAAGACAGCAAAAACTATACGCTGGGCGTGGACTACAGCCTGGTTCAACGCTACAGCGCCAATTCCCTTTACTACGATACTGCAAAAGCGTTCGAGGCCGACCTTCTCGCCGAACCGCTTAAGCTGATACAGCTGGATTTCAATACCGCTACGGAAGCTGAAGTTGATCACAAAACCGATTGCAGAGTGGACAAGTCAGCCACCTGCCACGGCTGGCTGGGGTGGTTTGATATGCGCCTGGGAGATGACTGGCTCTCGACGGGGCCAAACGCAGAACCCACGCATTGGAGTCAGGTGTTGATGCCGCTGGACCCACCCATAGAGATTACTGCGGGAGACCAACTGAAGTTTCAGCTGAAACGCCCGACCTTTGGCGAATGGACCTGGACCACAACCAGCGCGGACAACCAACAACGTCAATCGACCTTTCTGTCTGAACCCCTCACGCCGCAGGGAATAGCAAAAAAATCTGATCGCTACTCACCAGCACCAAGCCACATGAGCCGTGCAGCAATGACCCTATTGGAGCTGTTAGATGGCGAAAAAGATACCGTCGAACTGGCTACCCATCTACAGACGCAGTTTCCGGAGCTATTCCCGACCGCCACGTCCGCACGGAAGTTCGTAAGACAGCTGATTAAGCGCTATTAAAATACGGCTACCGATAGCCAGTATTAGTTGTCAACCAACAATACGCACCAAAGAACGTCATCAGCGCTCCAATGGCCTCAAAGTCCTCAGTAGCGCAGCAATATTTGTGTAGTTTTAGAATACTGACCCGGTCTACCATGTCAAAAACCGGATGATTTTGGTCGTTACAAGCCGCCGCAAGCTCTTCGCCAATAAGGCGATAAAACAACAGGTGGTACTGCCAACCCACATGATTGCCCCCCGCGTGCCAGCGAACCCCTTCGGGAATGGATGGAGCATCCACGTGGCGTAGTATCCATTTATGCCAGCCATCGCGTTCAAGCTGGTCCATGGGCAGGCCGATACTGAATTCCACCAGGCGACGGTCGAGAAAGGGATGGCGTTGCTCCACCCCAAACCATGAAGAAAGCATATCCATGCCATAAAGCATATGCGTCATCCAGGGAGGTTGCAGACCGGCCCAATGATCTGCGGTTTGCGACCCACCTCTGAGTGCAAGCCGGTTGTGCCTGGCCAGAGAAATGCCCTGATCAATATCGATGTCCTTCTTGAATTGGCGGGTCAGCAAATGCCGGCTACTACCCTCGTGCGGTAACCGCTGTTTACCCCAGCGCCCAACACGCAACAGACTATCGGGAAGCAAGGCCGAACGAGCCGCCGGAAGAAACAAGCTACGCGCGTGGCTCGCATCGCCATAGGTGTTGCGTGCCAACAACTGGGCTGCCTGCCAACACGCCTTCAATCCCTGCGTTTTTAACACCTCGCCCAGGTACCGACCACCCAAGCTCATCACCATATCCCCTTCCATACCATCCAGCATCACCTGCCGGCCATCGCGAGCAACGCGGTTGAATAAACACAGCAGAAAAATACTGCTTATCCCCGCCGGGTAATAGGAGTTGTACAAAAAGTCGAGCAGGTTTTGTTTCAGGCCAGCCACTTCGCCCGAATTAAAGGTGACCGAGGAACAGTCAAGGCTGGCCATACTTTCGTGAATCAACTCAGTTTCGCAGCATTCAGTACCAACATCTGCGATACCGGAATAGCTGGTAAGTTGTTGATCACCACCCACCCCAGCTGCAATGGCGAGTGCCGCCACCGAATTGGAATCAATACCCCCACTGAGTGAAAGCACCGGTGCCTTGTGCGAGCGCAGCCTGTCGCTGACTGCAGTACTCAACAAAGCAGTAAACTGCTCAACGTATTCTCGATCACAGCCCAAGCGAGTTTCAGGCGCATCCCTGGCATCCCAATACCGGGTGACCACAGTTTTACCCGCTGTGACCAGCAGGTAATGCGCAGCCGGCAAACGCCTGGCATCCCGCAGCAGGGTACCGTCCCAATCGACATCGACAAGATCGGGTACAAAAAGCGCCGCGAAGCGGCTTTGGTTAAGCTCGGAAGAAACCATCCCGCTGGCCTTGAGCCCATTATGCGAGGACGCAAACACAAACCCATCGCTGGTTACCGCGTAATGAAAAGGTTTAACACTGAAGGGATCAACGGCGCAGAACAGATGTCCATTAGGCGCGTCCCAAATTGCGAAGCTGAAATCCCCCAGCAAGCGACTCGCACACTGCAGGCCCCACTTCTGGTAGGCCGTCAGTATTAGCTGGCTGTCCGGCAGCCCCTGGGCTACCTCCCGTTTACAGCCCAAGGCATCGCCAAGTTCGCGACGGTTGTCGAGTCGGGCATCGGCGACGATGGCCATACCGGAAGCCAAGTCGAAAAACGGCAGTACCTCACCCACTGACTCGGGCGTTGTACATAACAGGCTCTGGCCCAGCCCAATAGCGCCATCAACATGGCTGGAGACAGCATCAGCGCCCCGCTCAGCCATGGCCTGTAGCATGGCATCAATTATTGATTGCTCAACTGGGCTGCCGCCATATTTTACAATTCCGGCAATTGAGCTCACTGAAAGACCTTGCCGTGCTCCATCTTCAACACGCGATCCGCAAGCGCCAAAGACGCTGGCCTGTGGGTAATAAGAATTACCGTGCGATCGCGCAACAGCTCGCTACTTTCACTGATAAAGCTCTCTTCACCCTCAGGGTCAAACATCGAGGTGGCCTCATCCAGAATTAATATCGGTGGGTCTTTCAGCAACGTACGAGCCAGTGATACCCGTTGCCGTTGGCCACCAGATAGTTTGATACCCTGGTCGCCGATAACAGTCTGGTAGCCTTGGGGCAAATTGCTTATGAACTCGTGGGCGTGGGCGGCGATGGCTGCGCGCTCAATGTCATCCATACCAGCGCCCGCGCGAGCGTAGGCAATGTTCTCGGCAATCGTACCGTTCAGTAACAGCACATTTTGCGCAACTAACCCTATCTGCCGGCGTAAGCTTGCAAGTGAAACTTCCCGAATATCGGTACCATCCAGCAGTACGATTCCTGTCTGTGGATCGACAAAGCGCATCAGTATATGAGCAAGGGTACTCTTGCCGGCTCCATTCTCCCCAGTGAGTGCCACGGTCTCACCAGCGTCTATAACGAGATCCAGACCGTTCAACACCGATTCGCGGCCAGGGTAAGCAAAGCCCACCCTTCGAAAAGTGATATGACCAGCCACGGCGCCGATGTCGGGCTTATTCGCAGAGACAGGCTCGGGCTCCACCGAGAAAAACTCAAGCAAACGATCCGCAGCACCCAGGGTGGACTGAATCTGGCCGTATACATTGGCCAGACTGCTGATAGGACCGTTCAGCAACATGGCATACAGCAACAGGCTGACCAGGGCAGGTGCAGTGAGGTCGCCGCTGGACATATGCTGGCTGCCTATCCACAACAATAGTAAAAATCCTGCACCAGCCAGGAAG
>JBLHKV010000113.1:0-11448 GCA_047618115.1 Halieaceae bacterium
AGTTTATTTGGCAGGCGACTGTGGAAGATGAGCCCGCGCCCTGGTATTCGGGTTCCCCGCTAATACTCGGCGAGACAGTGATTCTGCCGGTATCCTCAAAGGAAGTAACTTTCGCAGTGAATCCCCTATACGGGTGCTGCGTCACGAGTGGCGGGATGGCGGCTTTTGACATCAATACTGGGAAAAAGCTCTGGTATATCCCAACCATCGAGGAGGTAGCCAAGCCGACCGAGCGCCATTGGCTCTTCGTTCAGGAGTATGGGCCCAGCGGGGCTCCAGTATGGGCTGCCCCAAGTTATGACGCGAAACGGGGTTTGATCTTTTTTGGTACCGGACAAAACTATTCCCATCCGACCACCGACACCAGCGATTCGATTTTCGCGGTGGACGCAAAAACCGGTGAGGTGCGATGGATTCGTCAGTTCACGGCCAACGACGCCTATACCGCGGCGTGTAACCTCGAATCGCTCAATCATCCGAACTGTGCGAAGCCTACGGGCCCCGATGTAGATTTTGGCGCTGCGACCATGTTCGTGACGGGCAAATCCGGCCGCGAGCTGGTGATTGGAGGTCAGAAGTCATCAGACGCGCACGCCATGGACCCGGAGACCGGAGAAGTAGTGTGGACAACCAAGCTGGGGCGCGGCGGCATAATTGGTGGCGTGCATTGGGGCATGGCAGCGAACGAGAAACTTGGTCTGATTTATGTCCCTATCAGCGATAAGAAACTGGTTGGATTTCCCTCTCCCGGTGAGCCCACCCCAGGGTTGTATGCGCTGGATATTGACACTGGCGAACGGCGTTGGGAACACTCTCGGGATTCTCGATGTCCAGACATGGAATGTATTTTTGGACTCTCTGCGGCGATTATCGCCAGCAACGATATCGTGGTGGCGGGCAACATGGATGGCATTCTTGAAGTTCTCGCGGCGGAATCTGGAAAACTCCTGTGGTCCCATGATTCGTGGCGTGATTATCCATCCGTCAATAACGTGGAAACGACGGGAGGCTCGTTTGATGCTCATGGTTCGATGATTGCCGACGACTTACTAATGGTAAGTTCCGGTTACCGTTATGTCGGTCAACAGCGCGGTGGTAATGCGTTTCTAGTATTCCAGGTGGAGGCAAATGATGAGCAATGAGCTACCCTTGGCCGGTCGCTTTCGGCGGCTGGCCGCAACGTTAATTGATGCGGTTTTGGTTCCTGCGCTGTCCTTCGTGCTGGTGATGGTCACCGATGTCATGGAAGATCCAGAAGACTACGCCAACGCCGGTTTGATGATCCTATGGATATTTTTGTTGGCAGTGTTGGCGTATCTCATCTTGAATGGCTACACGCTGTGGCGCCGTGGGCAAACGCTAGGCAAATGGGCATTGGGCATTGCCATAGTGCGAGCGTCTGGCCACAGACCGGAAGAGGGTATGAACGGTGGCGACGAGGGCAAGAGCGCGTACGTTCCTGCTCCCTTGTGGAAGCTGATTTGCATTCGAGCACTATTTTTCCCACTACTCTTTTTGACGATAGTGCCCTGGATTACGTTGCTGCCTCTTATCGACCAGGCATTGATTTTCAGAAAGAGTCGCCGCTGTTTACATGACCTTGCTGCGGGAACGATTGTCGTTCGCATCTAGAGAACTGTGATTGACGACTAGTCTCAAGCGGGGCTTTGCTTCGCCTTAGGCGAAGCGCAGCTCCGCATAGTTTTCCTCGACAACGGCCTTCAGTTTTTCGGAATAGTCCGGGAAACCGATATAGGGCATGAAGACCCGTGGTTTGCCAGGAACATTGGCCCCCAGGTACCACGAGTTACAGGTCGGATAAAGGGTCGCCGCTGCACGGGTGTTGACCGTATGAACCCAACTGTCTTCAGCGATCTGTTCGGCCTCAATGCGGTTGTAGCCTTGGTCCTTTGACCACTGGATCAACTGGGTGATGAATTCAGCATGCTGTTCAACCCCTGTGATCAAATTGGCCAGAGCAGATGGGCTGCCTGGTCCTGTGATCGTAAACATATTGGGAAAGCCTGTGGTCATTAGACCCAGATAATTGGTCGGTCCTGCGGCCCATTTTTCCTTCAGAGCAAGTCCATTGGACCCCGTGATATTGCATCTCAGCAATGATCCAGTCAGCGCGTCAAACCCGGTGGCAAAGATAATGGCGTCGAACTCATATTCCTTACCATTGGTCACCAGTCCTTTGGGGGTCAGGCGTTCAATCCGGTGACTCGATACATCTATCAAATGCACATTTGGTTGGTTGAAAGTTTCAAAATAGCCATTGTCCGCACACAGGCGTTTACAGCCAAGGACTGTGTCTGGGCACAAAAGTTCTGCGGTTTCAGGGTTTTCGACAATTTCACGGATTTTACCGCGAACAAAATCGGCGGCAAATTCATTCCCCTCTATGCTCGACGATAGATCGTTATAAGCTGCCAGGAAGTTAAAGCCGCCATGCTTCCAAAACTCTTCAAAATTAGCTTTGCGTTCTTCCGGTGAAGCGTCGAATACCGAACTTGGATTAAACGAGAAATCGGCGCCAAAGGCTGCCGGTGACATTCTTCCTCGGGCCCGAAACTCAGCGTAATTGGCCTTGATGTCGGCCTGCTTTTTCGAATCCAGTGGCTTGTTTTGCGCAGGAATAGAATAGTTGGGTGTGCGTTGGAAAATTGTCAGGTCTCCAGCTTGTTCGGCGATGAGCGGGATGGACTGAATGGCAGATGACCCGGTTCCAATAATGGCAATTTTCTTGTCGGTGAAATCGACCCCCTCATGGGGCCAGTTCCCAGTGTGATAGGTATCGCCTGCATAGTCGGCCAACCCTGGAAAGTCGGGGGTGTTGGTGGATGACAGGCACCCAGTCGCCATGATCAGATAACGCGCTGTTACCACCTCGCCGGTATCCGTGCTGACTGACCAAATTTCATTGGCATCATCATAGTTGGCACCGTTAACTGCAGTATTGAACTTAAAATTGTCACGCAGGCTGAATTCATCCGCGACGTGGTTAGCATAGCGCAGGATTTCTGGCTGTCCTGCGTAACGCTGGGTCCATTCCCACTTTTGCTGTAGGTCGTCAGAAAACTGATAGGAATACTCCATGCTTTCGACATCGCACTGGCACCCTGGGTAACGATTCCAATACCAGGTGCCGCCAACATCGCTGCCGCGTTCAATTCCCTGGGCGGTAAACCCCTGTTGTTGCAACAGGTGCATCATATACAGCCCGCCAAATCCTGCGCCGACAACAATGGCGTCTACATCAAACTTACTATTCATGGCCAAATCTCTGTCTTGTATTGCTTATTCAGATCAAGACACAGTTTACCAATTTACCGTAAGGATTAGGCGGTAAATACTTACACCATCGTGAGTCTCTGACCGTACCCCCATAGCCGAGCCATGTGGGTGTGGGAAACCCTCAACCCCGAAACGAACTCAATCGTCTGTATTTTCCGATTAATGCTGCGGACTCCACTTGAATCAGGGCCAGGGTATCCGGTGTGAGCAATACAAGGTCTGTCTCTGCTTGTTGTAAACAAACAGAGACAGTTGGTTCGTTGGCGTTAGTTGCCGCGAGTCCTACTGAGTCCGCAGCCCTGCGATCTGCACTTTGATTCCGTCGGGATCAAAGAAGAACACGATACCGAATTCGGGACTACCGCCGACTGGGCCCAATTGCTCAGAACCGAGTTCATTCATCGCCTTTATCGCCGAGGTCAGATCTTTCACGTAGAAATTGATCCGGTCGATGCCCAGGTGATTCACCGGTGCTGGATAGGACGGCGCGTCGTCGTAGGGGCTCTTCCATTGTCGTAACTGTGTCGCCCCGTCGGTATCAGCACCAAGGCTGACGTCCACACCTTCGAACTCGATCGGACCATCAAAACCGTGGGCTGCGGCAAACTCACCGGATCCAGCCTGCGAGCCGGGCGCAGATTCAGTGAACCCGAGCAGCCGGTAGAACTCACGCGACCTTTGCAGATCAGACACATTCATGTTCGTGTTCACCAACCGCACCAAGTCAGGGCCCGGGGTCGGTTCCTCACCTTCAGTGGTCGCTATCAACTTTAAGAAGGCGCCGTCCTGGTCCTTTAAGAACACAAACCGCTCACCATTGGGCGCATTAGCCGGCGCTGAAACGAATTCGACACCCGCTGCCTTCAGGTAAGCGAAGTCTCCATCAAGGTCAGTCGTCGAGTAGGTCGCATAGGCCATCCCGATGTCGTTCAGCTTCGCGTGAGGCGGCTCGTTGTGATAGGAATTACCCCTGAATTGCACCGTGTCGACGAATGGCGGCGTAGGCGGATCTTCCAGGCTGTGCAGCGAGACGTGGATCAAGTAGTCCTCCGGAAATCCGAGCGACTGCGCGAAGGTGGTGCTCGTCTCCGGTCCTGCCGGGTAGATCTCACCGATGAAGCCCAACGTGTCATAGAAAGCTCGCTGCCGTTTCATGTCGGTCGTGTTGAGCCCGAAATAGCCTTGGCGCGCGAGCCCAAGATCGGCCTGGGTGATCTGAGTCACGCGGATGCCGAGTGCCCAACGGGCCTGCCGAGAACGATCACCTCGATCGTGTTCTCCTTGTTAAGGTTCAGCGGTAGAACAACCTCGCCGTTGCCTTCAAAGTCCTTCAGCTCGACAACACTGCGGCCGTTGACCTTGATCCACGCGTTGTCGATGCCGTCATCCTGAAGGACCAGCTTCGCCGGACCATCAATGGCCCGAATGGATGCCGAGTAGGTCGTCGGTTTTCCTTGCACGAGTTCGTAGATCTCGGGCCCGAAGCGAGTAAGGTTGGCCTCACTCGCCAAGGCGGTAGAGGCAAGCGCCAAAAGGCCCAGAAACAGCGCCGATCCTGCTGCTCTGAGACCCAAGACCGGGCTGGTGTGGATACGCTTGATTCTATTCATGCATGTTTCTCCAGGCACAAAAAGTCACTTCATGTAACGGTAAGCCGCGGCCCCGACACAATCCACGAAGACGCGTGTGGCGGGTGTCTCGGCAGGTATTGGTGCAAAAACAGAAAATCAAAATCAATAGCAACACAACATGGTTTTCGAATCTCTGGTTATTGAATACAGTTTTGTTTTTTTGAGAATGCAGCCGATTTTTGTCCGGGAATTTTACGAGACACAGGTATGTCCGAACGCGAACTGGTATTGCATAGGAACGCCCTTTCTAGCGATTATCCCTCGGGCCTATAGGCCCGTCAGACATTAACCACTGCAAAACAATTCAACAATTGAAGTTTCACTCAAGCAAGGTTCCTGCAGGCAATGCCTGCCCGTGCTGTAACGACGTTTAGAAAGTTTAACGAATTTTCGTTACCTTACGGGTCATGTCAATTCGGCACGCAAGTATGATGAACAAAAAGTTCTTTCAACACGCAGCTCTTTTCTTGCTGCTCGCCAGCTTGTCGTTTAGTGCACTACCCTTTGACCTCGTCACTCGGCCAAGAAGCTAAGGGACAAGAAGCTAAGGGACACACACTTTTCCAGACCTACAAACTGTGCGACAGTCCCTACGCTAAACAAGGCATACACCTCCACTAGAAAAGGACAAGCTCCTACAAACTTACGCACCTCGCGAATGAACCAGTGAGCCAACAACCATGATAGCGGTCAGGCTATGCTCGCAGGTGTGAGCCTCAAAAAGCGTGTGTCGCATTTAGTTATATAATAGTTCGATGTCATGTAAACGGGCCCATATATAAGTATGCGAGCAAACAGCTTAGTCATTCTCGATTTCGAGACCACAGGATTATCGCCAGATGTGGGCGATCGTGCGATTGAAATTGGCGCGGTACGTTTAGTCGATGGGGAGGTGACTGAACGCTTTCAAGAACTTATGAATCCAGGCCAACGGCTAAGCGGCTTTATAGAAGACTATACAGGCATCAGTAACGCTATGCTGGACGATGCGGATTCATGCGAAGTCGTCATGGATCGTTTTGCTGATTTTATTGCAGATGACAATTTAATTGCCCATAACGCATCGTTTGATAAACGTTTTTTGGAAGCAGAGTTTGACCGTATTGGTCGTGACTATGCAGGGGAGTTTTCATGTTCGCTGTTACTCTCCAGACGCATTTTTCAAGATTCCTATAATCACAAATTGGGCGAACTGGTGCGCTTCTGTAATATTGAGAGCAACGGCGATTTTCACCGTGCGTTATACGATTCTGAAATGACCGCTAAGGTGTGGATGGCGATGCTGGTAAGCATGGGCGAACGTTATGACATATTCGATGTTTCCTTTGATCTGATTAAGAAACTGACCAAAACACCAAAAAAGAACGTGAACAAACTACTTTCATCCTACCGACGGTCTTCTTCGAAATCCTAAACAAACAGACGGCCACAGGCAATTGATACAAACTGCCACAACCAGACTTCCAGCAGTATTCTTCCCAGTGTTGGGGCCCTACCCTATTAGTTGGCTTTAGGCCTCGACCTCAGGTCTATCATCTCAGGCTCGATCTGCTGTGCACGCAGCCAGTCACGCAATATGTAGCCAGTGGCTGTGGGCCACGCCACACACTCTTCAGGTGAGAGAAGTTTGTAACTATCCAATTCCTCATTTAACGAAATGCTACCGCTCGCTTTAACATGGTAGCCGATGAGTACTTGATTCATTTGTGTGAAGGGATAGACGCCAATTAATGTTGGCTCACTAGACTCTAGATTCAGTTCTTCTTTGACTTCACGAACCGCAGCCTCACCAGGCGATTCGCCGTAATCAACAAAACCCGTTATCACGCTGCAGAAAGAACCCGGCCAAGCTCGGTTGTGGGCTAGCAGTATCTGCCCTTCATACTCCACCACGACTGCAGCCACCGGGGTTGGGTTGTCGTAATTTACGTAACCACAGTTAGCCGAGCATTCGACGCGCGGTCCTGCAGCAGTTTCTTTTTCGCTCAACAGCGCGGCGCAAAGGGGGCAGAATTTGAAATTGTTCATCGGCTAACTTTAGAAATAGACTGAGAAACGCAAGGTACCACTAATCGTGGACGCAGAGGGACACACGCTCTCCAGACTTACAAACTGTGCGAGACTCGGTTCTCTAGACAAGTCTCATACCTTCTACCAGAAAGATAAGCTCCTACAAATTTGCGCACGTATCGTTGATCGCAAATATTACCTACTGTTAAGCGGCCAAATTAACTATGCCACTACAGTTTCCCTTTTTCACTACAAGACAGTGCGTCAGCACACTCGATGCTTCACTAGCCTTTTTTGAACATCTATGAGGTCTAGGGCCAGTGATAACTACCAAATTTTGTTCTCGCTACTTGCTTCCCACACGCGCTAGATCACCGGCTAGGTAGGACCCGGCTCGCCAGTAGTGGTATGCCGCCCAAATGTTCACAAAACCCCAGGTGAAAAGGCTATAGCGCAGCGCGTCCCCCTCAAAAGTGCCCACAAGCATGTCAGAAAGAAATCCAACAGCCGGTGGACCAAAGACAAAACCGATAAAGTTCAGAACAAACAACAACACTGCAGCGGCAACAGCGCGCATGCGCACCGGTGCAAGCCCTTGGACTTGGGCGAACGTTGTGCCCTGGTAAAAGTTGCCGAGCATAATAGGAAAACTAAGTAACAACAGCGAAAGCCACCAGGCATCAACCAGAAATGCCGCAGCACTGCAGGGAACAGCCACGAGTAAAGCGACAGTCACAATCCACAAATACCAACGCGTATCTTTGGCACCAAAGCGGTCTGAAAGCCATCCGCCAGCAACGATACCGACTCCACCGGGAATCCCAAGCACCAACCCGAGCCAAAAACCGGCTTCGGTAAGACTCATCTCGTAAGTGCGAACGAAAAAGGTGGGCGCCCAGGTAACAAGACCGTATCCAACGAAAGCGGTTAAACCGCCGCCGGTTGCCAGGTGTATAAAAGAACGGCGGGCAGACAGGTACTTAGCCACTTCCAGGATAGTTGGATTTTTCTCCCCTGAGTCAGCCTGCAATCCATCAGCATGGCCACGAGGTGGTTCCTTGACGGTCAGAAACACAACGAATGAGAGCAACAGACCCGGTACGCCGACAACAAAAAATGCCATGCGCCAGCCAAAGGCATCGGCAATAGCACCACCGGCAAACATACCAAACATAATGCCTATTGGAATACCCAGCGCATAGATGCTCAGCGCCGTTGCGCGCTCTTTGGCTGGATAAAGGTCTGCCAGCATTGAGTGGGCAGACGGACTACATCCGGCTTCTCCTATACCGACACCAATGCGTGCGATAGCCAGTTGCCAGAAGTTCATCGCAAAACCTGACAAAGCGGTCATGCCACTCCAAACGGCCAACGACAGTCCGATAAGATTGCGTCTGTTCCAGCGGTCTGCGACCAGTGCCAGGGGCATTCCCAAGGTGGCATAGAAAATAGCGAAGGCGGTCCCAGACAATAACCCCATTCCGAAATCGGATATCCCGAGATCTGTTTTTATCGGTTCGATAAGGATCGAGAGTATTTGTCGATCAATAAAGTTAAAGGTGTAAACGACGACCAAAACGCCAAGCGTGTAGCGTTTTACGTTTTCATTAATTAGAGGCTGCGATGCTTGCGACAATGTTTTAGACAATGGAATACCTAATAAATATGGAAAGGGTTACGAACAATGTTATACGGGGACAGTATGAATAAGCCACGTTTGTATACAGGTTACCGAGTATCTTCCTGCCCACTTCAATCGAACTGCTTCTCTGCGCTTGCAAACACAACATAGAAGACCAGGCCGAAGGTCAGGACGCCAGCAGCAGTCTGAAACACCAGCGCCCACGATCCAGTGGCTTCTAAAATTAAGCCGCTGATGTAAACACCGAGAATGCCAGGTATCGTCCCGGCTGTGTTTGAAAGACCCATGATCACGCCGGCCCCCCTGGGTGCAATATCCAAATGGTTCACCCCAAAGCCTCCAGCCATAGCACCGCCAAAGATGTTACCCAGCGACATCAGCGCTATCGCCAGCGGTACGCTTTCGACATAACCCACGACGGCCAGAACAGCGGCTGAACCACCAAAACCCACCGCCTGCATGACCTTACGCACACGTGTCTTATTGAAACCGCGTCGAATTAGATGATCTGCTAGCCAACCGCCAGCATTCAGCGCAAGGAATGAGAAGAAGGCAGGAATCATAGTAAAGAGGCCCACGGCGGCGAAGTCCACGCCCAGACCTTTGTAAATATAGGTAGGCATCCATGCAAGCAACACATAAGCCCCCCAGTTAGCGCAAAAATGTCCCACAATAATGGCCCAGACTGCAGGTGCACGCAGTAACGTCTTTATCGCTGGCGGGGGCGAATCCGTAACCGATTGCTCGTCGCCACGTATCAGTTGCAGTTCTGCCGTGGAAATATTGGGATGTAAATCTGGTGTCGCTGCGGCGTAGCGATACCAAAATATCCACCAGACCAAACCAATCGCACCGAATACATAGAAGCTCATTTCCCAGCCGTAGTGCACGACGATCAACGGGGTTGCCAGCAGGGCGAACACGCTGCCGAGGGGAATGGTGGAAAACAGTATGCCAATGGCTCGGGAGCGTTCATTCTCCGGAACCCATCGACCGAACATCGCATAGATTGAGGGGAAGGTAATGCCTTCTCCTATACCCATGAAGACTCTGGTGAGAAGGAGCGCTGTCAATCCACCGGCAGCGGCGACAGGGGTTAGCATAGTAAAAAAAGACCAGAACACGACGCCAGTCCCAAGTACAACCTTGCCACCGTATCGTTCAGCCAGCCATCCTCCAGCGACCTGGGTTAGTAGATAGCCAACGAAAAACGAGGATAAGACACGGCCCTGCTGTTCGGGACTCCAGTTGAAGTCGGATGCCATCGGAATGATGGCGATCGAAATAACAACACGGTCCATATAGCAGATGAACACTGCAAGCGCTGCGAGCAAGATGACGGTGTATCGAGCGGGCCAACCGCGAGAGTTTACTACTTCTACTGATGGTCCCAAGAACGATCCCCCCGTAAGTTACTAATATCGAATGCTACTCCACCCCGACGGTAACATACGGCGTCCTGCCACGGAAAGTTCCCGGGGCGCGAGAAGGGAATCATCTTTACCTATAGAGATGGTTCCCACCTGTAGCCCCTTGCCATTTAGGTCTCGACCAGTGAGGATGACATTCGCTGCTCAAACAAGGAACACCTATGAAGATTGCCGTCGTAACAGGGACCAGTACCGGTATCGGTCTGGCAACATCCCTTCATCTCGCCAGAAACGGCTACCGGGTTTTCGCGGGAATGCGCAATCTGAAGAAAGCCGACATGCTTCGTGAAGCTGCTACTGCCGAAGACTTACCCATCGAGATCATTCAACTGGACATTTGCGATCTCGATTCTGTGAACAACGCTTTCGAGCAGATAAAACTCACTGGCGATGTAGACGTGTTAGTAAACAACGCAGGGATTGGTGGTTCAGGACCACTCGAATTGACCCCGGAGGAAGAACACCGACAAATGTTCGAAACTAACTATTTTGGGGCCGTTAGATGCATTCAGGCAGTGTTACCCAGCATGAGAGAAAGAGGCACTGGTTGTATCGTCAACATCACTTCAGCCGTGGGACTTCAAGCCACTCCGAATCAGATTGCCTACTCCGCCTCAAAATGGGCATTGGAGTGTCTGGGCGAAGCGCTGGCTCATGAAATGTTTCGGTTTGGCGTGCGTGTCGTTAATGTTGAACCAGGCGTGATCATGACCAACATTTTTGAAAACTCCGCCGAGCAAACGCGCTATGACAAGACCTCACCCTATCAACCACTAATGCGTCGAAACGGGAAAGTGTTTGCTGCGGGCTTTAAGCGTGCAGTTCAGCCCGAACTCGTTGCAGAAACCATCTTGGAATCCATCACCACGCAGGCTTACCAACTTAGATGGCCAGTTGGACCGGACGCGGAAGGGTTTATGGCAGCCCGGCAGGTTGTGCCTTCTGAAGACTGGATTGCCCTTGGGGCCGACTTGTCAGACAACGAGTACAACGAAAAATTTGAACAGTATTTTGGTATCTCGCTTTAGATATTCAAACCGAGCTTTTTAAACCTGAAGGCTCGGTTTACTTTTAACGCTGAGTGAATTGCCCTGCAGGTTCAAAATAACATCAGAGCTGTTACGTTTCTGAAATTGCAGGTCAGCCAACAGCTGGCGCTCGATACTTCATAATGTCTTCCAGTGTAATGCTTGATCCGATCGCTTCACCAACAGACTGCATGGCAGGGTTTGCCCTACTGGCAGTATCAAAATAGTCAGCCGCATAAACGATCCAGCCATCTAAGCACTTTCGTACAGAAAACCCCCAGACCATCTCGACTTTCTCACCGGCAACAGGCTCGGCGTACTGACGAAACATATGAAGCGAGGTATCCCCATTCCAGACCGTTTTAGATAACGGCTCAAATTTAATATCGCCAACCTTACCCATGATGTCC
>JBLHKV010000114.1:0-11415 GCA_047618115.1 Halieaceae bacterium
TACCTGAAGACAGGCATATCGGAAGAACAGGCGTTGCAAACCAGCAGCAAAGTACGGGAAACCGTTGAGGGTATTCTTGCCGATATTACGGCGCGGGGAGATGAGGCGGTACGCGAATTGTCGATAAAATTCGACAGCTGGTCGCCGCAAAGTTTTCGTCTTAGCGACGCAGAAATACAAGCGTGTATCGACAGCTTGCCCGAAGCCGCTCTCGATGATATTAAGTTCGCACAGGCCCAGGTTAAGAACTTCGCGCAGATTCAGAGAGATTCCATGCTGGATGTTGAGGTTGAAACACGTCCGGGCGTGATACTGGGTCACAAGCACCTACCTGTTAACAGCGTGGGTTGCTACATACCCGGTGGCAAGTACCCGTTGGTTGCCTCAGCACATATGAGCGTGGCGACGGCTAAGGTGGCGGGTGTCCCGCGAGTCATTGCCTGTGCACCACCTTTTGACGGCAAACCCAACAATGCCATTGTTGCGACTATGGCGCTGGCTGGCGCCGATGAAATTTATTGCTTTGGCGGAGTTCAAGCTATCGGAGCGATGGCGCTGGGCACAGAAACTATTGGCGCTGTGGATATGATTGTCGGGCCCGGTAATGCGTTTGTCGCCGAAGCCAAGCGCCAGCTGTTTGGCCGAGTTGGCATCGATTTGCTAGCCGGTCCCACGGAGACCTTGATCATTTGCGATGAGATTGGCTGTGACGGTGAGATGGCTGCCACCGATCTACTTGGTCAGGCGGAGCACGGCGTCAACTCACCAGCTATTTTACTCACCAACAGCGAGCAGCTTGCGCGAGATACGATGGCGGAAGTTGAACGTCAGCTCAAAACCTTGCCCACCGCGGCCATCGCCGGTAAAGCCTGGGAAGATTATGGTCAGGTAATTGTTTGTGACAGCTATGAGGAAATGGTGACGGTGGCCGATGATATAGCTTCGGAACACGTGCAGGTGATGACGGAAGACCCCGACTACTTTCTCGATAACATGACTAATTATGGGGCACTGTTTCTCGGTCCCGAAACCAATGTCAGTTACGGTGATAAGGTAATCGGTACCAATCACACTCTGCCCACTAATAAGGCCGCCCGCTACACCGGCGGACTTTGGGTGGGGAAGTTTATTAAGACCTGTACCTATCAGCGTGTATCCGCTGCTGCCACGGTCGAAATTGGCGAGATTTGTTCGCGATTGTGTGCACTGGAGGGTTTTGCCGGCCATCAGGCGCAGGCTGATTTGCGTGTACGTCGCTACAAAAAGTAGCTGGATCTCGTGAGTACGTGTGTCCACGACAGGAATAGGGCCCTTATATCGCGTTTTCGAGACGCCTTGTACAACCTGGATGGCAGGAAGCTGAATGAACAGCTGAACGCACTCTTTGCTCCTGACGCTCTTATTCAGTTGGCTCACCCGCTGGGCAATATGATTGGCCCAGCCGCATTGTTTGAACACGCATACCGCCCGCTTATTACCGCCATTCCAGACTTAGAACGGCGAGACTACATCGTTGCGGCCGGGCCACACGGTGACGAAAATTGGGTGGGTTGTGCGGGTTTCTACATGGGTGTATTTGAGCGCCCATGGCTGGGCATACCTGCAACGCGCCACGTCGTTACTATGCGCTACAGTGAGTTTTTTGAAATTGAAGGCGATCGGATCATCGCCATGCACGCCATGTGGGATATTCCCGAGGTGATGATGCAAGCGCGAGCCTGGCCGATGAGTCCCAGCGTGGGCCGCGAAATGCATGTTCCGGGACCTGCCACGCAGGATGGCATTGTTACTGGTCGTCGCGATCCAGAGCGGTCCGAGCACAGCCTGAATCTTGTCAATCGCATGGTCAATGGTCTGGGGCGTTATGCTGAGGGTGGCATGGCAGCGATGCAACTGGAGCGGTATTGGCACCCGCAGATGAACTGGTATGGACCGTCGGGTATCGGTAGTGGACGGCGTATCTCCGGCTTTCGAAATTGGCATCAGATACCGTTCCTGGCCGCGTTACCGGATCGTGGTAGCGATCTCGAAAAGCCCTATACTCAGTGTTTTTTTGGCGATGGCGACTACGTTGCGTTTTGTGGTTTCAATGCCATGTATATGACGGTGAGTGGCGACGGTTGGCTTGGTATTGCTCCAGGTGATCAGAAAATCAGGATGACCAGTCTGGATTTTTGGCGCTGTGAGGCTGGCTGGTTGAGAGAAAATTGGGTGCAGATTGATATCCTCGATATCTTTAGGCAACTCGGCGTCGACGTTCTGGGGCGCATGCGAGAATACACAGTAGACCGACAACTGAATCCACCCGCACTATAGTTACCCGGAGAAAGTTCATGCAGGGATCTCGGCCCGAACAGGCTGCGTTGACTCGCGACAATGATCTGAGCAAAACCAATGCTACGAGCGCCACGATTGACGCCATGGTGGAAGGCTTGAACGATCATGATATTGAGAATATGGGGCGATTTTTTTCGGAGTCGTTTCAATGGACCGGCAACGCCGGGTGTGGAACAAAGCAGGGACTGAAGGCGTTTCAGAACGACTGGCAGGAACCGTTTCAAGCTGCGTTTTCAGACAAAGTATGCATTGACGAGGCACGGATCACCCAGGGTGAGTGGTGCGCAGCCTTCGGTCGTCAGGAAGCCGTTCACTCCGGAGAATTCATGGGCATAGAACCAACAGGTAAACGCGTTGAGATTCGCTATATGGATTTCTGGAAAGTTGTCGAAGGTAAAATCGTCGATAACTGGGTCATGGTAGACTTTCCGCATGTGATGCAACAATTGGGCCTCGACCCCTTCAACGGGCACGGCTGGGAGAAATTCGATAACGCCCATGAATAACTATCAAACAGAAAAGGCACTGGTACAGGACTACTATACGGCGCTTGAAGGTGCCTCCGCCGATCAGGTCCACGCCGTTCTTAATCAGTACACCACCCCCGAGTGGCAATGGTACGGCGTACACCCTTTTGGCGAACAGCGTGGTTGTGATGCAGTGATGGACGCATTCTGGCGGCCTTATTTACAATCTTTCCAGCACGTGCAGCGTCGTCAGGATATTTTTATGGCGGGTGCCAGTGAAGTTGATGGTACCAATTGGGTGTGTAGCATGGGCCACCTAATGGGGTTGTTCGACGCAGACTGGTTGGGAATCCCCGCATCGGGGAAAATGGCTTTTTTAAGGTACATTGATTTCAATTGCATAAAGGATGGGAAAATAGTTCGCTCTGGTTTCTTTTGCGACATTATTGGGGTGATGCATCAGGTCGGGATCAACCCCTTGCCGCCGCAAACCGGGGCCTCCTTTATTTATCCTGGGCCACGCACCCACGATGGCATTCTCAGCGGTGTGAGTGATCCAGAAGAGGGCAGCGCCACGCTGGGTGTCGTTAATCGGATGATTGCCGATCTTAATGAATTGAATCAAAGCGGTGCAGGACGTTATCCGCCTGAAGTTCTGGCGCGCACTTGGCATGAGGATATGGCCTGGTATGGGCCAGCTGGCATTGGCGCTACCTACACGATTCGTCGCTATCAGGAGCAGCATTCATTCCCGTTTCGAGAGAATCTCAAGGACAAGGTGTACAACGGTCATATCTGCCGATTTGCCGAAGGAAATTACGCTGGCTTTTTTGGCTGGCCCAACCTCACCAATACTCCCACGGGAGGATTCCTTGGCCTACCCGGGAATGATGTCAGAGCGGATATGCGCGTAGTTGATATCTATCGCCGGGAAGGCGACAAGTTGGCGGAGAACTGGGTGATCATAGATCTACCGTATTGGCTGTTGCAGCAGGGTCTGGACATCTTGAAACGCACCTCGAAAATAGTGGGTCGCCGCTAACCAGTTCAGCGGTTTTATTCAGCGGCATTAAACAGCGCTACATCTCGTTCCACCATGGTTGCGATACCACCGTCGAAGTTGCCACTTCCGAACCACTTGTGTTTGCTGCTGCGTAGTGCATGCGTGGCTCCTGTATAGGTGTAATCTCGAGCGTCGCCGCCGGCATCGCTGACGCTTTTGGCGAGATCTGCATTCCAAGCTGGGAAGGAGTAGTAATCCCGATCTGAATGGTGCAAGTTGATTGGTTCCATTAGATATCTATGGGCTTCAAAACCACCAATGGCCGCCATTTGTCTCGCCACACGCGGGTCGTGAATTACACTAACTTTGCCATTCGAGTCGCGTTGAATCTGAAAATCGGCATCGTTGATATCGTCAACACCGGCATTGATAGCGTCGTACATTTCGCCATATTTTCTACCAAGTGCATCCGCCACACCGGGCATTGACCACGAGTCTGCTTGCCAGGTCCAATCGGGGGAAGTGGGGTCTACGCTGCCAATCCAATCGCTGGGATAGCCGAATACAAAATTTTCGTTGATCGATCCATCGGCCGCGACCTCGGTTCCTGTCCATGTGCCATCCCCCGACATAAAGGCTTCCAGGGTGCTGGACATCGGTCCGTAGGTACTTGCCTGCGTAAAGCGCGACGGGAAACACCCGGACCAGATTGATCCAGCCGCCCACGAGTTGCGCACCTGAGACCCTTCGCCCGCCACAGCCAAGGCGGTAAGGACTGCGTCGCCTCCCTGGGACCAGCCAGCGATATTAATACGCGATAGTTCTACCGTCACAGGGTCGGTGTTCCAGACGCTCCAATCGACCGCTTCGAGCGTCTGTATACCATCTAGCAAATTTAGAACATCAATGGCGTAGAACATAGGGCCAAGGTAGCTGCCGTTATCCCACGCCTCCAGGAATTCGAGCCCATCCGCGGGCTTTCCAGCAACCGTGCCGTGGCCGCGTAGTCCGGGGGTCAGGACAACAAATCCGGCGTCGACATAGGCATTGATTGCCTCGTTCGAAGCCGACCCCTCGCCCAGTCCGAAGTTGTAGGCTGGAGCATCTGAGATCCCCACCCAGCCGTGCACAAAGATAACAACAGGGAAGCCGGCTGGGGGCGCTGCCGTCTTTGGAATATCAATACGGGTGTAAACTTGCAAGCCGTCGGAATTGTATTGGCCAACGTAGCTGTTTGAATTGGCGTTGTGAGTTTTAGATTGGCTCCGTTCCACAATCGCCAGCGTGCTGCCATATCTTCGTGCCCGCAAAGCTTCAATCGAGAGTGCATCAAGAGAATCCAATTGGGTTGTTGCCCAGCGAGCGAAGTGCTTTGTTTCAGGCAGGTTAGTTTCTGTTTTGACGGTTTCGCTGCAAGCGACAATAGCTAACAAAGCGGTAAGCAGAAAGCAGAGCTCGGTGCGACGCGAAATGTGCAGTGTGTAGGGGCCTTGGCTTTGGCTCATTCTTTAGTATCTGTCGATGGAATAGTGTCCATTTTATGGTAAATAAACCGTATTGCGAAACCAATACGACGAACTGATTACCTATTGCATACCGTTGCCAGGGGCCGACGCTTCGAGTGTTGCAGATATTGCGCTGAAATCGTCCGCACAGGATAGGTGTGCGCCCGATAGCCCTGGAATTTTTCGCGCCTGGACGAGGAACTCTGCACAAATCTCAATGCCTTCCTGGCGTTGGTCACTCGCTTGCCTGAGCCTGTTCAGAGTGGCCTTGGGAATCAGTAAATGAGTTTGATCGTCACGCATACCAATGGCTGATTCATAGGAGACGAGTGGGCCCGTGCCGACTACGACGCTGACCCTACGTGTAATTTTTTGACTTATGAGGTGTTTTATATAGCGTTGTAGTACGTCGATATCCAGGCAGAAATGCGTCTGGACGAAATTCGCGCCGGATTCAATTTTGGCATTCAGTCGTTCCGGACTCCAATCTTCGAGCCGGTCGTGTACCGTGGCGACGGTTCCCAGTAAGTAATTTATATTCCCCTTTAGCTCCTCGTCCTGGTAGACATTTCTGGCGATGCCGATGAGGTCCTTAACATTGGTGTCGACAAGGTAGGTCGTTTGTGGCATAAATTCCGCGGGGGCTTTTTTACCGCGATTTAACAGCAAACTGGTCACACCCAGTGCCCTGGCGCCCAGCAAGTCGCTTATCAGGGCGATACGGTTGCGGTTGCGGCACCCCATTTCCATGACTGGATCAATGCCACTTTCCAACAGTATGGCAGCCACCGCCAGGGGTGCTATATGGACCCGTCCGAACCGGTTGTCGGGAACGTGTATGGCATCGACCAGATGTTGTAGAGAGCGGGCTTGCTCAAGTATCGATGCGCGAGTGCTGTCGGGCGTGAGCGGCAGTTCGGCGCTGATAGCAAAATCATGTATATCCAGTGCCTGGCTGAATGTCTTCAAACTACTTGTGCCTCCCGCTGACGCTAAGATGGTGGCAGAGTATATCCATGCACGCTACATTTACTATAGAATTTAGCGCCTCCTTTGTCCTATTTGAACCATTCCATGTCGAACGCCGAACAAGATTCAGCCAGAACCTCTTTTGAAAGAGCGGTTACATTCCTTCGTGGCGGAGATGCCCCCATGGCGGAGCGTGTGTGCCGACAGGCTCTGCAGGAGATGCCCAAGGACCCCAATCTGCTCTGTCTGCTTGGCGCCAGTTTGATCAAGCAGCAAAAAGTCGAGCAAGCTGAAAAACCGCTTTCCCGAGCTGTGAAGATGTTTCCGGATTTTTCCCGAGCACACGAGGGGCTGGCGGAGGTCTTCATGATGCAGGGCAAATTGTCGGCCGCCCGGGAGTGTTTACAAATTGCCGACAAATTGGAGCCTAACAGTCGATCCATACAGCTGAAGTTGGGCAAGGTCCTTGCCGGACTGGGGCTTGATGATGATGCCGGTGCCGCCTTCGAGGCTTCGTTTAAACTGACTCCCCATCGCGAGGAATTGATCAAGGGTTTGCAACAACAACGCATGGGCGATCTTAAAGAGGCAGAGGCCATATATCGCGGAGTCCTGTCTCAAGATCCTGACGACGTAGATGCGTTACGCCTGATGGCTGGTGTTGCGATGAAGGCGAAGCAGTGGGGTGATGCCATTGTTCTACTTGAGAAGGCTTTGAAAATCTCACCTGATTTCTTTCAGGGTTGGATGGACCTGGGTCAGGCTCACCAGGAGCAGGATCAGGTAGAAGAAGCCATGTTGGCGCTGGCGCACGCCCGGCGACTGGAACCACATTTACCCAACGCTTATACCGCGTCTGGAACCGTGGCGGCGATGTCCGGAGAGCACGAGGCAGCGCGGGCTTTTTTTGCACAGGCACTGGAACAACGCGCGGGCCACGCTGGCGCGCTTGCTGGCATGGGCCATGTACTGAAAACCGTGGGTAGAAATGCCGAGGCTATAGAAGCCTACCGCAGCTGTGCGGAGCATAACCCCGGTCATGGCGAGGCGTATTGGAGTCTGGCCAATCTGAAGACATTTCGATTTGAGGACGCCGAAGTGGCGGCTATGCAGGAGCAGATTGCCGATCCGAGCTTAGGTGATGAACCCAAGGCGAACTTCTTGTTTGCGCTGGGTAAAGCCTTTGAGGACCGCAACAACTATGACCAGGCGTTTGCTTATTACCAGCAGGGCAACGATACCCGACGTCGTTGGGAATCCTACGATCCCGTCAATACACTGGACACCCACGATAAACTACTCAGTGTATTCAACCCTGAGTTACTTGCTGGCAGTACCGGGCATAGCAGTAACGCACCTATCTTTATTGTGGGTTTGCCGCGCTCCGGGTCGACGCTTATCGAACAAATTTTGGCGAGTCACCCGCTAGTTGAAGGCACCCACGAATTGCCGGAGCTAAGTCGCGTGGCCAGAACCACTCGCCGTTACAGTGCGGATAACAAGAATTATCCCGAGTCTATCCTGAGTGTGACGCACGATGACTTCGAGGCGCTTGGCGCCGATTTTTTGCAGCGTGCCGAGCGTCACCGCGCTGGTGAAACCCCGTTTTTTACCGACAAACTACCCAACAACTTTGCGCATATTGGCTTGTTGCAAACGATCCTGCCCAACGCCAAGGTGATTGATGCTCGACGCCACCCGCTCGACAGTTGCTTTGGCAGTTTCAAACAGCTCTTTGCCCGCGGGCAACCCTTTACCTATGACCTGTACGAGGTGGGGGAATTTTATCTGGAGTATCTGCGGGTGATGGATCACTGGCACAAGGTATTACCGGGCAAGGTCTTGCAAGTTCAGTATGAAGATGTTGTCGCGGATCTGGAAACCCAGGTAAGACGGATTCTGGAATACTGTGAGCTACCTTGGGACCCCGCCTGCCTGAGTTTTTATGAAACCGAGCGCGCAGTAAAGACAGCGAGCTCGGAACAGGTGCGCCAACCTATCTATGCCAGCTCTGTGCAGTCATGGCGGAATTTTGAATCACATTTGGGGCCGCTGATTGAGGTGCTGGAGCCCGTGTTAAGGGAACTCCCGGAAGAGTGGCACCCCGCCAGTTTCAGTTAGTCAGCTGGCTGCTGCCAATTTTTTCCGGCGGTAGATAATCGAATATAAAGGTAATGCGGTCTTCCTTACCTGTATTCATGACGCTGTGGTGTTTCTGGTTATTAATTTCGTAGGCCTGACCCACTTCTAGCCGAAAGGGCCTGCCGTCAATCATAAAACGAACCCTGGGATTGGTGGTGATGGGCACGTGAATTCGGTGGCTGTGCCGAAAACTGGCATGGGCGTCGTAATGGGTGTTAATGCGGCCACCGGCCACCAGGTTTGCCGCCATGGCACGGATTATGGTGCCGCCCGGGGGGTAGCTCCTTGCGATTAACTCATGCATGACCGGCACGGCGGCGTCCGCCAGTCGATCCCACGCAGATTCCTTGCTCACAGTCAGGTTACTCATGGGGCCGTCGCAAAATACCAATACGAGGGATCGCGTCTGTTTGTGGACTTCGTAGTTATTCTGGCGCTCCGTATTTGCCATCCATATACCTTCTCCTTCCTTTAAGAGTGCGGCTGAGAGCGTTTCGATGTCTATAGGCCCCAGATTTCGGCACGGTTCGGAAATATCCAAGAAATTCCTCCAGGTTAAAAAAGTCCATAGTAGCGCTGGTGCTAGTTTGGTGCATTCAGCACACCAAACCGATTTAGGCATACAGTAACAAAGTGAAAAAATTTAACCAGCCGTCAGAACGCCCTATAAAATGTGGAATATTACCGCAATATAGTGCCAGCGGAGTGATTTGGGGCGTGTAGTTTAAATTTTGAGCTGGTTTTTTAGTATCCGAGGCCATGAGGTACTTGTAATTAAAAGAGGCATTAGCTATAACTAGTTTCTAACAAAAAGATGTGACGCTAGAGGTTTTTATGCCCATGAATGACGAATCTACTTTTTCCAACACTGCTTCATCCCTACACCAGAAAACTGCTATGGCGGCGGCCGTATCTGTTGCCCTGACCGGGCAAGCAGTTGCTGTTATGGCGCAGGACGCTGAAGTCGAGCGAAGTGGCGGCTTAGAAGAAGTAATCGTTACCGCGCGAAAACGTGCGGAAAGCCTGCAGAAGGTTTCAGCGAGTATTCAGGCGTTTAGTGGCGATGAGTTGGAACGTCAGGGTCTGCAGAACATGGAAGATGTTATCCGCTTCCTGCCCAGCGTGGGCCACGTCGGTGGTACCGCGGGTGCCAATAAGATTATTTTTCGCGGCGTATCGGATTCCGCTGAGTCCTTTATTGCCGCATCATCGGCGGCGCTGTACATAGATGAGCAGCCACTGACGCAGTTTGCAATCAATCCAGAACCAAGAATGGTCGACATTGAGCGAGTTGAGTCTCTCGCCGGACCACAAGGTACGTTATACGGGGACAGCTCACAGTCTGGAACCCTGCGGATTATCACCAACAAGCCCGATACCAGTGGGTTCACCGGTCGTATAGATGTTTCTGGTAGCACCGGTCCAGAATCTTCAGCTAGTCATGATGTCAGCCTGGTGCTGAATATTCCTGTCGTAGAAGACAAATTCGCGATTAGAATTGTGGGCTTTACCGCTGAAGACGGCGGATATGTTGATAACGTGTTCGGTGTTTCACCCATGCTGGGCACCAAGGACAACAGTTCAGTCGTAGGTGACGATATTAACTCCGTTCAACACAGCGGTATGCGGGTGTCGGCTAAATGGCATATCAACGACGACTGGTCAGCAACTGTCGCTGGCATCTGGCAACAGACTGAAGCAGAAGGCCGAAATGACTTTGACCCGCTGGTCGGCGATCTTAAAACCGTAAAATTCTATAAAGACACCCGGGATGATGACTGGTGGCAGGCCGCTCTGACGCTTGAGGGGAGCATTGGCAATATAGATTTTCTGTCGAACACCAGCTACTTTGAGCGCGATATCGATTACGTATTTGACCGCACCGATTACTCGGCGTACTTCAACACTAACTTCTGTCCTTACTACGCTTACTATTGCTGGTCGGGCACTACAAAATACAACCAGGACACGGTAGGTTTTAATACCCTGATACAGGAAAACGCGCGCTTTACTCAGGAGGTTCGACTCTCCAGAAATGAGGACAACTATCAGTGGGTGCTGGGTGCTTTTTATGAGGATAAATCGGAGGACTGGGTATACCGGGCAATTACCCCTGAATTCCTCGATTCGCTTTCATATGATGCGTGGACAACTTACTACGAGCCATCAGGGGTGGATCCTTCTTGGTGGTTATCTGCGGACTCTTCTAATTGGACCCAGAAAGCGGTATTCGGAAATTTTAGTTACGACTTTGATGAGCATTGGTCAGCAGAAGTTGGTTTACGCTGGTTTGAGGTTGAGCAGGAGCGGGAATATTGGGTAGATAAGCCCTTCATTATCACGCCGGCCTATCCCGATGTGTTTATCTCAGACGGCAAAACAGACGACCTCGTGTCCAAGGTATCAGTAACCTACAATTTCGACGACGAGAAGATGATGTATGCGCTGTTCTCTGAGGGCTTCCGCTCTGGCGGCATCAACCGAAACCGTACGCCTTTTAGCAAGTTTCCTGTCTCCTATAATGCAGATACGTTAAGTAACTATGAAATAGGGGCTAAATCCCGGTGGATGGACGGCAAGCTCCAGGTAAACGCCACGCTGTTCTTCATGCAGTGGGAAGACTACCAGGTAGAAGTTGTCGATCCCAGTTTCCAGCCCTGTGAGGATGGCCAAGAGCCGGAAGTCGATTTTTGTGCTCAACCTTTTCAAGTGGTTGTTGCCAACGTGGGCGATGCAGAGCAGATAGGGCTGGAACTTGATGTTAAAGCGGCACCGACAAATAACTGGGAACTGGGCGCGAACCTGTTGGTTCTTCAAGCCGAGACCGCGACGACCTTTGAAGTGACCAAGGTTGTTGAAAAAGGTTCTCGTCTACCTAACACGCCAGAGCTCAAGTTCAACGCCTATGCACAGTACACCTGGCCAACCGATATGGTTGAAGGCGCCGAGATGTATGCGCGTTTGCAATACAGCTATCAGGGTGACAGCCTCA
>JBLHKV010000115.1:0-11246 GCA_047618115.1 Halieaceae bacterium
GATAGTACGCTTCGGCCCTATATGGTTCTGCGGGTCAATGCCGTAGATGCGTTCCGTCGTTGCTGGGTCATCGAATGCATCATGTGTTTGATGGTATTGAAGGGCCGCCACCAGACGTTCTCGATGCCCTCGGGTAGGCAGTACGCGGTGGATAGATTCGCCGCCGCGAAAGAAAATAAGTGCCCCCTCGGTAGTCTCGATCCGGCGCGGTTTCAGTCTGGGAGGCAATGCTGCCACGTCTTGGCTTAGTACTTGTTGGACGTCATTTATGTTGTCGCGGCCGATGTCCCGCACAAACTCCAACTCGCCTCCTTCAATTGGCTCCTGGATCCCCAGCGTGATCGCGAAGTCATTGCAGTCGAAGTGCCAATGCAGCTGTTCTTGGTCGCGCATACAGTTGACCGTTAGAGCTTGGTAGGCGTCTCTCGACTGAAAAAATTCGGGTAGTCCGACGACATCGGCAACGAAGCGCAGTAGGTCTTGGCTATCGTAGATTCGACGCAAGGCTGCGCTCTGAGGCAGCATGTCGTCTCGAATCACCCCGAATTCTCGTTCGAAGAGGATGTTGCTGGGGTGGTCGGGGGCTTCCCATTCGTTCGATGCCGTGTAGTAGCAGTTGACACGCCTTCCACGCTGATCGGAGCGCCGCTGGGCGAATGTTCGGCACTCCGCCTGCAGGACGCGTAGCCCAGACGGTGTGATAAAATCGGTCAGCTTACAACAGCCCTCTTCCTCGAATCGCGCCCGAGTATCGGCAACGAGCCTCAGGTACGAATCACTGTGTCGTAGATGGATCGGGTATTGATTGAGGTTGATCAAGGTCGACTCGTCGGTGTGGTGACCTGCTCTCATTGCTAAACCGCCGCTGCCGCAATAGATGGAAGAAATAGGATAAGCTTGTTAGCTTTTACAAAGCAAATCAAAGGGAACTATTCTTGATTAATATTAGAGCGGCTAACACGATCTTATACTGCAAGAAGTGGGGTGAGGTTATCGAATTTTACAAAAAAAATCTTAATTTGGATATAAATATTTCAAACGAATGGTTTGTAGAGTTCAGGATAACTGATCATTCGTATTTAAGTATTGCCGATGAATCAAGGGCTTCAATTAAAAGTAGTAATGGCCAAGGTGTAACGATTACTTTTGAAGTTGAGGATATTGAGGCTACTCATATTTATCTGAAAGAAAAATTTTGCAACCCAAGTTCAATAAAAAATCATTCTTGGGGGGCAAAGGTTATTCATATTTATGACCCCGAAGGGAATAGATTGGAATTTTGGTGTAATAAGTAAAAGGGTATCCAAAACTTCATTCCAAGTGCCTGGCCACAAACACCAGAAGTGGCGCAATTACATTGTTGGTCTCGTCATCCTCAGCTGACAATATGTCAAAGTGAGCATAGCCTTCGGACATATAAACCTCGAAACCACCGGAGATATCCCCGTAGCTTGGAAATGCGGGGCTGGGGTTGTCAGCATCCACTAAACGGGGGGTCACGCCGTCACAGGATAGTGTGGTGCAAGTAGTAATCGAGCTGGCGAAAGCACGCCAGGAAGCCGGTGTGGGTGTAAGTCCATTGCTGCCGCCGAAGGCGATCACCGGAATATCGATCATGCCGCCCTGGGTACGATTGTCTATATCGGTGCGGCCGCGACCCAGCGGAGGGGGTGCCGACAGTGGGCTAGTGTCCAGTCCCAGGCCCGACACGACGCCCAAGCCTGAAGACGGATAGTACCAGTCTGAGAAGTTGGTTTGGCCGCGATAAAACATCGGCAGGATGTTCCTCAGGTCTGACGGTTCAACTTCCAGACCCCATCGCCGAATTTCGTCCAGCGACTGTGGTGGCGGGCCGTTGTCGACAAATGCCTCAATTGGAATCTCGTCGTCACCGGTCAACCAGGTGCTGATGCCGTTGACTATCGGTCCTGGAAAGCCGATTGATGTGGACACAAAGCTGGCAAGCGCTGCCACGATACCATCGTCGTCCAGGAACTGGCCCAGCAGGCTTATGGAAGAGCTTGGCTGATTACCCAGTAGTACTTTCAGGCCGGCCAGTCCGGGAACTTTGTCAATGGCGGTGTTACCCGGTTCACTATTATGCTCACGCTGCAGGATGGATAAAGTCTCTTCGCCGTTGACCGCGCTATCCAGCGCAGTTACTTCCGATACTGCCAGCAGTTGAGGCGATAGGAGGCCACCGAAATCGGAAAATGCAGCAATATCTCTCACGCATTTATGGTTACTGAAAGCCGCACAGTCCGTTGCTTCGGTCTCGACTGAGCAGGCCGTCTGGCCGTCGATACAACGCGGGGCCTGGTCGCGTACAGCGCCAAATAACCCGCCATCAAAGCGCGCCTCAATGAGGTCCAACGTAGCCTCATCCGGTGGTGTATCCCGGTTTGAAGCCCCACCACCTTCCAATAGGATCAAGCCACGCAGCTTGCCAAAACCTGGTTCCGGTTCACCGCCTGACAGGTTGAAATCGGTGGCAGCATAGCGGGCAGTATAGCCGGTTCCCGCTGAGTGGCCGCCTAAAAATACATTGCTGTTCAGCGCTGAGTCCCTGGCCTGTTGGACAATAGCGTCGATATCTAGCGAGTGAACCAAGGGAGTCCACTGGGCGATAAATGCAGTATCGGAGTTGTTGTTGTAAAACACTGCACGTCGATTGGGGCCATCCATCAAAGGCTGGCTTAGCGTCAGCCCCAGTTCTTCGCCGAACAAAAAGTCCAGTCCCACTTGGGGATCATCGAGGTCCTCGGCCACATCAAGACCTACTGTGTCTTCTAGCTGGTTGGAGCGACGGTCCATCGCCCATACTTCAAGCGTGAGCGAATTTTCGGCTTGTGCCCGCCGCAGCAGGGCATTTGCCAGTAAGAAAAAGTTGGAGGCACCGCCCTCAAAGCCCGGCACCATTACCAGGATGGCATCGGGCTGTCGGCCGTCGCTATCCGACAAAAAATAGCGCGTATAACGCGCCTTGTTCAGATCCACCTCGGCGCTGTGGAACTGTGTGATGAGTAGAGGGTTATTCACCACAACACCCGGACTGCCCGGTGTATGTGCCGGCTGGGCTGCACTTGGCAGATCTACGGTTTCCTGCATCAGGGTGACCGGCAAAGGTTCCGGAGTAGGAAGGATAGGAGTGTTGGTGGGGAAATCACTATTATCACTGCAAGCTATCAATAGCCCAATACTTGTACAGAGCAGTAAACGGGAGAAAACGCCTTCCATGGACAGATCGCCTTATCTTGAAAAATTCAGTCTTCAGTATAGCAGCGGTGGCCGCAAGTTTGGGCGAGTCTGATCGGGTTTATGTACCCCGGAAAAGATTCACCTGTAGATACCCCGCTCGCTCACAAGGTAAGTTGGCCGTTCATCATTCATGGCTTGCGCGAACCAAGATTGGATATCTTGCGCTGCGAGCGCATCATAAAAGTTCTAGGATCACGCATGCACGACGTGGATTATTCTGAAAATAACGCAACTGTGCGCATTAGTTCGAGGCGTTTATACCGGACGCTTTTACAGCAAGTGCGATGGAAGGGATCCGCTAGATACCTGCTGGGCTTTACGGCGTACGGCGGTGCTTTACGACGTGCCCGAAAAGCGCATTCCAAGCGGCATAGAAAAGACCGTCCTACCTTTAGACGACTTCTACAAGTCCTTGACCATTTTGATAATGGTGTTGTCGGCACCATTGGCGCCTTTTTCCACCTGGCGATGTACTTCCCTGTAATCCCGAGCCAGATAAAGAGGTTCTCCAGGCAACGTCGACCCGAGCTCGATAGTTTTGAAACCTGCCAGCCGCGCGGCATCCTCGCCAAGATCTAGCAACAAAGACCCAATGCCTCTGCGCGTCCAGTCTGGGTGTGTATACATCGCTCTTATTCTGGCGGCACCTGTAGCTGGGTCACTAAGGCTATCGTCACGGCCGACGGTGTGATTGCCACCATACAGCGTCTTGCGCTTACCCCAACCCCCACAACCCACTAATATTTTTTCTCCCCGATGGACTGTTTCGATTAAAAAATAGGTACTGTCGTCGATCAGGCTTTGGTCTACGCCCATCGTTTCTTTCGCCGACTCAATTTCAGTGGGCGAGAGAAACGCCTTCATATTTTCTGCTATTGAGAGCTGCATTAGCCGTTGGATAGCTGGAATGTCGGCAGCTACGGCTGTGCGAACGCTCAATTCAAAAGGAACGGTGCTCATCAAGTAGGCCGGGTCGGAGTAGCTTTCAGGGCATTGAACCTTTGAAAGTAATCCCGTGCCGCGGCCATTACATTTTTCGACAGCATTAAAGTTGCCACCATGGTGGGAATTGCCATAAGCCCATAAGAACCGGAAATCAGATTGAATACTACGTCGATACTCACGGTTGCACCAAACACAACCGTGCAGATAAACAACCAACGATAATGATGCTGAATTTCTGCCCCAAAAAGAAAACCAAAACACTTGGCACCGTAATACCAGGTGGTGAACATTGTAGTTGTGCTGAGGATGAGAGTGACGATTGACAGCAGGACAATACCGGTGGTTCCCATTTCCATTCTGAATGCATTGGCGGTAAGCGTGATCCCGGACAGGTCGCCGGGGTTTTGCCAATTATTGGCCAGCAGGATAATCAGGGCGGTGCAGGTACATACCAGAAGGGTGTCCGCCACCGGTCCTACCATCGCGACCAGGCCCTCGCGAATCGGCTCGTTGGTGCGTGCCGCGCTGTGTGCCATGACTTCCGTACCCACTCCCGCCTCATTCGAGAAAGTTCCACGGCTTATGCCGATTAGCATCACACCGAGCAACCCACCACCCACCGCTTGAGGGTTAAACGCGTCGGTGACAATAGTTGTTATCAGACCTGGGAGCTGGTCGAGGTGATTGGAGAGTATATAAATGGTGGATCCAAGGTAAATAACAACCATGGTGGGCAACAGGAACAGAGCAACCTTGGCGACCCGCTGTAGGCCACCGAAAATAACCACTCCAACGACCATCGCCATTATGCAACCAATACTCAAATTACTGAGCATGGGGTCTGCGTTGGGTAGCAAACTCTCCCGGATAAGCGCCGTGAGTTGATTGGCTTGAAAGAGGGGCAGTGTGCCTATTAGGCCCGCCGCTGAGAACAATATTGCCAGGGGATAAAATGACTTGGGCAGCGCCTCCCGGATGATATACATGGGGCCACCCTGCAGGCGACCAAGGCTGTCTTCCCCGCGGTACATGATGCCCAGGGAGCAGGTAAAAAACTTGGTTGCTATGCCAACCACGGCAGACATCCACATCCAAAAAACAGCACCCGGGCCGCCCGCGACTATGGCGAGTGCAACGCCGGAGATGTTCCCCAGGCCCATGGTTCCGGACAAAGCGGCCGCCAGAGCTTCAGCGTGGCTCAACTCTCCTGGTTCGTTATCGGTGTTGTGACGTCCCATGATGAGACCGAGAGCATGACCGAAGTGACGGTAAGGCAACAGTCGCGAGTACACGGCAAAGAACAGACCACCACCCAATAGTAGAATGATGAGTGGCGGGCCCCAGACAAAGTCCGCAAACGCCACAGAGAGCTGTTCAAGTTGATCCATCGAGGTTTTCTGCCTTTAGCTACTTTGAATTGCCGAGCATAGCACGATTGAGTTAGCGTCCCGTGGGCATCACAGGTGGGCGCCATGCACACCCTATCTAATTGACGACATCCAGCAGGGGCCGCAGGTTCTCGCCGTAGTGACGCCAAGCGCCACCGGTATTGCGATTCAGTGGGGCGCGTACCTGGGTTTGGCTTAGGGTGTTTATATGTCTCTGACCTTCGGTATAGTTCAGGCAGCTCGCCTGCCACTCCAATCCACAGAAGACCAGCACCTGCCTGAGCACGGTTTCCGGGTCCTCGACAAGATCTTCATAGTGCTGGGTATGCACAAAATCCGGCAGTACCTGAGACCAATGGGCCATCATCGATTCGTAAAAGCCATGGTATAGGCCAATCGCCTGCTGGGTGCTGAAGAACGGCTCGTTGGCCTGGAAGTAATGCCGGTAGATGGAGAAACACACATCCATCGGGTCGCGCCGCAGGTGCACTATCAGGGCCTGCGGCAGCATCAGGCGAATCATGCCGATGGACTGGTAGTTTGCAGGCAACTTGTCGATCACGTAGCGTGAATTGGGCGCTGCCCGCTGCAACTGCTTGAGGTAAGTACGACCCAGGTCCGCGCGCTGCTCCGCTGACAACGCAGCACACCCCTGCGGGAAGCCCGCACCGGTAAAGTGTTTGAGCCCGTGGGCAATGGTATCGCCGAGAAAACTCACCTCCCCGGCAGTGGCAATCTCGGCGTGACTGGTCAGCATCTGCTCTAGCAAGGTTGAGCCGGAACGAGGCTGGCCAACAATGAAAATGGGCGTCGCCTCCCACGGATCAGTATCTCCAGATTCAGTGTCTTCCGGCTGGGCCAGGAGCTCAGCGTTGAAAATTTCTCGAACTTGCCCGAAAAACCCCTCCATCTCATCGACTTCAAAGTCGGCCCGCTGCTGATCCAGCCGGTTAGCTTCCTCAAAGTGGGCAAATGCCGATGAGTACTCGCCACAGTCATGCAGCGCCTTGCCCAGCGCATAACGCAATTGCAGTTTCTGTTCATCAGACAAATCCTGCTGCAACAAAAGAACACCCAGGGCCGCCACATCAGGGTCATCCGGAGTGAATGTTTTCAAGCCTGACAGGACAAACCAGGCCGGTATCATCTGCGGATCCAACTCCAGCAATTCACGCAGAGTCGCTATCGCAGTTTCGACATCCCCGAGACTCACCTGGTACAGGGCATGCAAATAACGCACCTGTTTATCTTCCGGCGCATACTGCTGTGCTACCAGATAAGCACGCCCGGCTTCCTCGTGGCGGCCGGTACGTTCGAGCACGGTAGCAAGTTCGAGCACGACCAGATGGTTGCCAGGCAGGGCCTGCACGGCGGAGGCAAGTGTTTTTATAGCCGCATCGTATTGCTGGACGATAACCGCAATACGTCCCAAACCCCAAAGCGCCATACCATGGGAAGGGTTCTCCCGCAGTAGATCCTGGTAAATAGTCTCAGCTTCCTTGAGCTTGCCCTGCTGCAGGAAGGTGGCGGCCTGTTGAAGTGGGGTCATGTATCAGCGTCCTGCACAAATAAATGGGAAATAAATTGAGCCTGTCAATTCTAGCCTAGCTCGTTGCGATTAGAAATCGTAGACAATACGAGCGTGGTAGAAGGCACCATTGGGTACTATATGACAAGTTAAAGACTAGAAATGCGATAATCAACGGAAGCATTAAGGTTATGGGGTTGCACGTCGGGCGCTGGCTGAGCAAATGGCTGCACGGGACTGTGAGAAGATATCGTTTATGAATATACTAAACAGATTTTCCCGGAGAATTCACTAATGCAGAAATTGGTCTTTACCCTGTTATGCATGATTTTCACCCCTGCACAGGCCAGTACGCTGATCCACAACGTCAATGGTTATACCTTGAACAATGGTGAGGTAATTCAATTTTCAGCACTCGAATTCGCCGATGGCAAAGTCGTAAAAACCTTTCAGGAAAATGATCCCGATATACAAGCCGACAGCAGGATCGACGGGGCGGGCGCCACCATGCTGCCAGGGCTTATTGACAGTCACGGCCATTTGGCTAGCTACGGTCGCGCTCTGGACAGTGTGGATCTGGTCGGCGTTGCCAGTGAAGCCAGCGCCGTAGCAAGAGTGGCGTCATTTATGGCTAAGCGGACGTCTCGTGGGGACTGGATTTTGGGTCGAGGCTGGAACCAGGTGCTGTGGGATACGCCGAAATTTCCACAGGGCTCTTCGCTGGACGTGCTTGGAGACGAGGCCGCAATTGCACTGCACCGCATTGATGGACATGCTCTGTGGGTCAACAGCAAAGCGCTCATGCTAGCCGGTATTGAAGGCAGCACCGAAGATCCCCCCGGCGGTGAAATTATCAGGGATACCAACGGTCGTGCTACGGGGGTGCTGATAGACAATGCGATGAATCTGGTATTAGCCGTCTTGCCAACCATTAGCGACGATCAATTGCAGGATCATCTACTTTCAGCGCTGCGGAAACTGGCCAGTTTTGGGTTGACCTCTCTCCACGACGCGGGAGTGAAGGCACAGCAAATACGCGTCATGCAAACCCTGGCCCGGAGCAACAAGCTGCCTGTAAGGGTCTATGCAATGCTCAAGGTGCTGGATGATGCCAATGACGTCTACTTGGAGGGTGGCATTCAACTGGACGATGCCCAAATGCTGGACATTCGCAGCGTAAAAATATCAGCCGACGGTGCACTCGGGTCGCGAGGCGCAGCACTCGCCACTGACTACTCAGATCAGCCAGGCCATCGCGGCCTGTTCCTACTGAATGACCTGGAACTGGAACGCCAGATGACACGTGCGATGGCTAAAGGCTTCCAGGTCAACGTACACGCAATCGGTGATTCGGCGAATACCCGTGTGCTCGATTTGTTCGAACAACTCCTTTCCGGTCAATCCGGATCGTCTTTGAGACACCGGGTAGAACATGCGCAAATTCTCGATCCGTCAGATATTAATCGCTTTGCCAGCATCGGTGTGATTGCATCAATACAACCGACCCACGCTACCAGCGACAAGAATATGGCCAGAACCAGGCTGGGGCAAAAACGGTTAGAGGGCGCCTATGCATGGCGGTCGCTCCTGGAGTCGAATGCCAACCTTGCTGGCGGGTCAGATTTCCCGATTGAGTCTGCCAACCCCTTCTACGGACTGCATGCGGCAGTCACCCGGCAGGATCATCAGAATCAGCCCCCAGAGGGCTGGTTTCCCACGCAGAAACTAAGCCGCGCCCAAGCGCTGGCGATGTTCACAGAGGGTGCGGCCTACGCAGCGCATCAGGAAAAAACTTTGGGTCGCCTATTACCCGGTTATTGGGCAGATTTCGTGTTGCTGCGCGACGACTATTTTACCGTCCCTGAACAGAACATCTGGCAAAACCAGGTGCTGAAGACTTTTGTTGCCGGCGAGTTGATATACAGCTGCAAATCAGACGATTGCTGAACATCTGCCACACAATTCAAACAAAAAAAATCCCCGCCCTTACGGGCGAGGATTGTTTGGCTCTATAACGATAGCTTAAAAGTTGTAAGATGCTTTCATATAGTAGAAACCACCGTTCATACCGTAGGGGGCGGTTTCGTAATAATCAGCACCACCCGTCCACTCGCCATCAGCGATTTTTTCGGCCTCATCCGTGATATTTGAAGCACCGGCAGTTAGTGTGAGGGTATCACTGAAGCGATAACTCGCTTCGATGTCTACGGTCACTGTAGCGTCACCATAAGTCTCATTAGGGATATAGTTTGAGTCCGCGTGAACCGCCAGATATTCGCCATAGTAGTTGAAACGCACATAGGCGCTCAAAGCATCCCAATTTTGGGCAATAGTGAAGCCGGCGCGGTGCTCAGGAAGAGCCCTTTCTAAGCGCAGCCGTTTAAAGCTGTCTGTCAACTCACCGTCATTAGTAACTTCAGTCTTGTTGTAGTTATAGGCCAGACTGAAGTTAGTATCGCCACCCATCAACTGGGCATCCGTAGTGGCAACCAGATCTATACCGGAAGTTTTGGTATCGAAGTCATTGGCAAACCAGTTTATCTCATCAGGCACAGGTATTCCTGAAGCGGTAAGCGTCGCCGCCTGAGCTAGGGTTACCGGGCCAGAAGCTGTTGGTGCTACCCGGTCCTCTACTTCGATTTGATAAGCATCGATTGTAATATCGAAATTATCAAAGTTCAGAATCAAGCCTGCCGCAAAACTCACCGACTCTTCTGGTTCCAACTGAGGCTCACCCAATAGATAGCCCGGTATAGTCTGCACCTGAATCAGGTTCTGATCAGTATCGAAGGACGTCTGGGTGTTGACCACATTTGCCTGTCCCATGGTCGGGGCACGAAAACCGGTGCTATGGGAAAATCGTACCGCTACCGTATCGGATATAGTGACGTGAGTCGTCACCTTATAGTTGGTTGTGCTGCCGAATGAGTCGTAATCCTCGTAACGTATGGCACCACCGATCAACCAGTTTTCAGTCACATGAGATTCCACATCGGCATAAACCGCATAGTTGCGACGGTCATACTCTCCGGCAGAATCAGCGGAGAAGCCGGCAAAGCCGTGGGAGCCTACGTTAAAGCCATCAGCCACCAAGGGACCAACCTTCCAGGAGTTGGAATCACCGGCAATGACTTCAAAGGACTCTTCACGCCATTCGACACCACCGGCGACGCTCGTATCTCCAATCTGCTTTTGCAGGTCCAGGTTAAAGGTTTTTTCTAACTGGATGTAGCTACCGGTTTTGAAACTGCGCGGAGTGTCGGGGCCCATAGAAGGGTTGACAGTGTTGTTCAAACCAAAATCCGACTCGCTGCGACCTACGGAGAAGCTGACATCGTAGTTGATGTCTTGCATCTGACCACGGGTACCAGCGGTCAGAGATGTATCGGCAATGTTACCCGTAAAGCGGGGTGTATAACCGCCGGGAGCTACTTCATTCATCACGAAACAGTTTGGATCCGCCATCACACCGGCCAAGTCAGAACCATCAACGAGAGGCGTGGTCTCATACTGTGAGCAGTTACCAGACCTGTCAGCGGTCAAATCACCGACCAGGCGATTAGCACCATCATTCTTGGTAAATACGCCGCCACGACTGTTGGGGTTACGGTAGTAAAAACCACCATCTACGTCACGCTCGGCGAAGTTACCAAAGAGATATGCCTCTGCATCGTTGCCCAGCTCCAGGCCGGCATTGACGAAAATGGCAAAGTCGTCGTCAACCTTGGGCATACCCCAAATCATGGCGGGGCTTGGTACATCGGTATTACCCGCGTCAATCAGCGCTTGAGCATCGCCGCGCTGGCCACCGCGTGAAGTATCATCCTGATTTTTCAATGAAAAGCTCACATTGACAAAGCCAGCATCGGTCAAAGGCAAACCAATATTGCCCTCAATTACGGTGGCAGCACCATCACCTTCGAAGAATTCACCCTGTTTAACACTGAGGCTACCGCCCTCAGAATCATCTTTGAGTATAAAGTTTATTACACCGGCAATAGCGTCTGAACCGTACTGTGCTGAAGCACCATCGCGCAAAACTTCAACCTGTTTCAATGCAATACTGGGGATCACCGAAATATCAGGACCCTGGGCACCATCATTGATACCACCGCCCTGGAAGGCGA
>JBLHKV010000116.1:0-11202 GCA_047618115.1 Halieaceae bacterium
TAGCAGCGCTGAGCTGCTGGTTGCCGGAAAAATTTTAGAGTCCAACGGACTGGTACTCAGCTTGCATATCCTGGCTGTCGATAGCACCGGACGCGAATGGCTGAACAAGGAATATACGCAGCAATCACTAACTGAGGATTACAGTCGACCTGCTGGCGGCGCGAGTGCGCTGCTGTTTGCCGAATTGTATACGGATATCGAGAAAGACTTGTACGCGGTAGTAAGCCAGATAGGCAAAGCTGAAAGACAGAAAATCAGAGATATCTCGTGGTTGCGCTACGCAATAGAACTGGTCCCCGACGCCTTCTCATCGCACCTGAGCAAAAACGACCAGGGACGTTGGGAGCTACGTCGACTGCCGGCCAGAGGCGACCCTATGGTGACCCGCATCAACAGGGTTCGAGCGTATCAATTACTGTTTATCGATACCATCGACGAACAGTATGCCGCGTTGTACGACGATATGACGCCCGCCTACGATATGTGGAGAAAATACGATCGCGAGCAATCGCTTTATCTCGATGCCTACCGGGAACGCATCGAAGACCGCAAGAAAAAACCGCGGGGCAGCTTTGAAGGTATGAAACAAACCTATAACAACTATAAGTGGGCGAAGATTCAGGAACAGGAATCCGCTGAGCTGGCGGTGGCATTCAATAGAGAGCTACAGCCCACAACGCTAGCCCTGGAGGGCAATGTCATTAAGCTGGAAGGCAGCCTGGAGGAGCGGTATCGCGAGTGGCACAGGATTCTCGCGGACATCCATCTCCTGGAAACTCAATAAGCGCTGAAGAGACGATTTATGTCGTCCAAAATGACGTATAGAGCAGGCACCAATAGCAGACTGATAACCGTGGCGAAGACAATCCCAAAGGCCAGAGATATCGCCATGGGGACAATCATTTGAGCCTGGTTGCTCTGCTCCAACAAGATCGGAATCAAGCCACAGAAAGTCGTCAGCGAGGTCAATAAGATAGCCCGAAAACGTCGCATACCCGCCTGAACCACTGCCTCGCTGCGATTGGCCCCATCTGCTACCAGTCGATTGCTGTACTCCACCATGATAAGGCTGTCGTTCACCACCACTCCGGACAGAGCGATAATCCCCATCAGCGACAACATACTGACCGCGTGCCCCATCAGGATGTGCCCCAATACAGCCCCGATGATACCAAAGGGGATAACACCCATTATGATCAGCGGTTGACCATAGGAACGGGTTGGTATTGCCAGCAGCGAAAAAACGGCAAACAGGGATAAAATGAGACCGATTGACATACTGTTTACCAGTAATTCCTGTTCCCGTGACATCCCCGATGAGTTGTAACGCAAGCCTGGATAGCGCTCGACGAGCGCTGGAAAAAACTGTTCTTGCAACTCGGCGGTAATGCGACCGGGCTCAACGATGTCCGTTTCCACGTCCGCGGTTACCTCCACCGCTCGCTGATAATTAATGTGGGTAATGCGGTTATAACCCGATTTTACCGTTAGTTCTGCCACCGACCGGAATGGAACTGCCTCACCGGAGGCAGTTCGAACAAACATATTATCCAAACTGGAGGTTTCTCGACGATCGGCCTCCGGATAGCGCACCATCACCTTGATCTCTTCTTTGTCGCGCTGAATTCGCTGCGCCTCGACGCCATAAAAGGCATGACGAACCTGGGAACCCAATTCGTAGCGGGTCAGCCCCATCATTTCTGCTTCGGGCGAAAGGTCTATATGAAATTCGTCGGAGACCCCACTAACAGTACTTTGTACGTCGTAGAGCCCGGCAAAGCCCAACAGATGAGCTTCCAGTTCGGCTGCAGCCTGGGTCAGGATTTCCCAATCGCTGTGTTGCAAATCAAAGGACAGATCCGCACCGATGTCGGGGCCTTCAACGGCGTTAAAAGAAAGTAATTCGGCATCGCCGATGATGCCAACCCGCTCTCGCCAGAGCCGCAGCAGATCCGGGACGGCGAGGCTACGAAGCTCTACCCCGGTTAGCTCGGCAATTATTGAGGCCTCGGTAAGACTCGAACCCCATGCGAAAACATTGCGAACCACCGTTCCACTGCTTTCCCCATCGATCGAGTATTCACGATCAATATCTCGGATCGCTCCCCCCACCATGGTGATTACCTCCAAAGTCCGCTCCTTTGAGGTTCCGTCTATCATTCGTAGATCGACGGTGATGGACTCAGCTTCCATCTCGGGAGCCAATACCACGCGCACCATACCCCCGGCTACCAACCCAACGATCAAAATTAAAATACCGATAAAGCCTGCCAGGGTGCTATAGCGATATTCTACGCAGCGTTGCACCAGAACGGCGTAATGGTTTTCAACAAAATGGCGCAGTCGACGGTTACTAGCGACCTGTATGCGGTCCAAATACCGAAGCCAACCGGACCGGACCGGACTACTGTGAGCCAGATGCGCGGGCAGTATCCATTTCGATTCAATCAGAGAAAAAATCAGGCAGAACACCACGACAAAACCCACGGCTTGTCCGAACGGTCGAAAAACCCCGTCGATAAACAGGGTCGGCATGAAGGCGGCTATAGTGGTCAGCACTCCAAAAGTGGCAGGCACCGCCACCGATTTTGCGCCTTTCACCACAGCCTCAATACTGTG
The DNA here is from genome assembly GCA_047618115.1 of Halieaceae bacterium. Classification (GTDB taxonomy): domain Bacteria; phylum Pseudomonadota; class Gammaproteobacteria; order Pseudomonadales; family Halieaceae; genus CALJGI01. The sequence continues at coordinate 2,620 of JBLHKV010000116.1, forward strand.
TCCGCTCTTTTCCTGTTCGTAGTAGGCCGCCTCGCCAATAATTATGGCGTCGTCAACCACGATACCCAATACCAGAATAAATCCGAATGCCGAGAGTAGATTCAAAGACCCACCCACCCACGGCGAACCAAACAGCGCCAAGGACCCCATAAAGCAAATGGGTATGCCCACCATCACCCAGAACGCCAATTTGATTTCCAAAAAGAACGCCAGCACGAAAAATACAACCACGGCCCCCATCGTCAGATTTTTAACCATCATCGATAGGCGCTGCTCCAGATGCGCGCTGAAATCTGACCATACCGTCAGTTTGACCCCGTCTGGTAGGATCCTGTTTTTTCGCTCTACGTAGTCCTTGGCAATGGCAGCCGATGAGATAACATCCTGTGGTCCCAGCGCGCCGATGCCCAACCCAACAGAGTAATGCTCGTTGAACAGTGAGAAGCCGTTACCTTCCTCAAAACCATCTTCTATGCGCGCGAGGTCCGACAGTAACAAGCGAGTACCATCGGGGTTTGAGCGCAACACGATCTCGGCGAAATCGGCCTCCCGATAAGCCCGGCCCGGAGTGCGCAAGAGGATATCGCCATTTTCCGTTTTTACTGAGCCACCGGGTAAATCCAGAGAAGAAGCGGCAATAATTTTGGCCACTGCGTCGAGACTCAGTTGGTATTCACGCAGCCGGGCTTCAGATATCTCGATCGCGATCTCGTAGCGTCGAGTGCCTCTGACGTCCACCGTAGAAATTTCCGGAAACGCCAGTAAGTCGGATTTAACCTCTTCGGCTAACGACTTCATGGCTCTTTCATCGAGATCGCCGGCGATCTGTATCATCATCGCCTCAAGTGGAATTTCGATCCGACCAATGACCGGCTTCTCAGCCCCCTCGGGGAAGTGCTGGATAGCATCGATACGGTTTTGAATATCGTTCATCAATTCGAAGAGGTTGTCGCTGTCAACCGGCTCGATCATTATCCGCGCCATGGATTCGATGGAATCGGACTCCACCCGGTCTATGCCTTCAAGATCGGCAATGGCCTCCTCTATTTTGTAGACAATACCCTTTTCTACTTCCTCCGGTGCCGCGCCAGGATAGGCCATGGTGATGACGAGGAAGTCGATTTCGAATTCGGGCATCATCGTGCGCTTGATGGAGGCGCTACTAAGGAGCCCGGCGGCAAGAATGATGATCATAAGCAGGTTGGCGGCAACCGGATTTCGTGCCCACCAGGCGATAACACCCTTGTCGTATGCCATGGCCGCTCTACACTTGCAGGATCAGCTTACCCCTGACACGACGCGCGCCGAGGTCCGCCAGTGCTGTGGGCAGATCTTCAAATTGCACCACGCGATCCAGTAACGGGGCTATTTTCCCCTCCCGATATAAATTAAGGAGTTCACCGTGAATGTGTCGGCGCTGTTCCGATCCGTACGCACCAACGTACACTCCTGCAATAGAAATATTTTTTCCTACCAGGCTGGCGGTATCGGCCGTTGCCCAACCGCCGCTGGCAAAACCAATGGCCAACAAACAACCCTCATTTGCCAGACAATTAATCATTTGGCTTCCCAACTCACCGCCGACCGGGTCGTAAACGAGATCTGCACCCTGTCCATCGGTGAACTTCATTACGCTCTCGGACACATCCGAGCTTTGATAGTCGATGACTTCGTCAGCGCCGAATTCACGACAAAGCTCCGCTTTCTCTGCCCCTCCGGCCACGGCTATCACGCGCGCGCCCAGCGCTTTGCCCAACATAACCGCGGTAGAACCGGAACCACCGGCGGCGCCCAGAACTACGAGTACATTACCGGCCTTGATACGACCTCGATTTACCAGACCAATCCAGGCGGTGTGCCAGGGAATAACAAAACCCGCAGCGTCGAGATCAGGCATTTCATCGGGCGTTGGAAAAAGCATCCCCTCCGCGCTCATGCACTCTTCCGCGAAGCCTCCCTGACCCCGGTAAAAAGCGGTAGTACCCATCATGCGCTGACCAGGTACACAGCTGACACCTTCTCCTACGCTAATAACCGTCCCCGCAATCTCCTGGCCGGGTGTAAACGGCAATTCCGGCTTGTAGGCATATTTGCCCCGGCACATCAGGACGTCCGGCAATCCCACCCCGGCGGCCTGAACCGACAGCTTTATCTCCCCCGGCCCCGGTTCGGGTAATCCGTGTTCCTCAAGTTGTATGACCTCTTCAGGCCGGCCTAATCGAGCTACTCTCCAGGCTCTCATCTGTCTGTATTGTCCTTTGTTTCCTGTGTACGGACCTCGGACAGCGCCTCAGCTCGGACACCAACGAGCCACCCTATCGCTGCCCAGATCGCGGCTATCACGCCGCCCACCGCAGCCACCCCGACCATGCCCAGGCCCACGACCTGGGTTAAGCCGGTAAACGCCCACCCCCAGAACACATCGCCGCCCCGGTAAACCACAACGTCTATGACCTGTTTGGCCTTAAAGCGGGTTTCGCGATCAAAATGCGTGTAAAGCATCTCCCGGGCTGGACGGGTGATGGCGTAATTGCCACCGCGACGAACCACCTGTAGCCCAACGACAATCGACAGAGCGGGCACCATAGCCACTGACAACATTCCCAACATGACTATGAGTGGAATCACCGCGAGAGTGGCCCCCAAACCGAGTCGGGTCGCCAAACGAGAAGTGACGAAAAGACCCGCGACAATGGTCAGTGTGTTGGTTACCAGATCCATAATTGCCCAGTATTCAGTGCGTTCAGCCCGACTGAATTCGGCCATGAGATTTTTCAGTTCAAAATAAACAAAGGAACCAATCCCCGTGTAACAAAACAGGAACAGCCCAATACCCAGCAGCAACGGATTTTGTAAAAATAGCTTAAAGCCGGCCAATGGGTTACCACCCACCGACTGGACAGCCCCGACATTCTGACTGCCATCCGTATTGCCCAGCACCGAAACCTTAAGTCGTTCAAGGTAGTAAATGACGGGAAGAGTGCCCATCAAAACGACGCTGGCAACCAACATAAGTGAGTACGTACCGACGATATCAGTCAGCAATAGTGTGATCGAGGGCCCCACCATCGCACCCACACTAGCTCCGGTGGTGATTACGCCAAACAAACGCTTGGACTGCTCCGTGGTGTACAGATCAGCCATAAGACTCCAGAACACCGACAATGGAAACAGACTGAACAAACTGACCCAAACATAAAATGCCTTATCGACAAAAACCGTATCGGAAAGTCCCTGCGACATAAAAAAGAAACCAGCGAAGGTCAGCGCGAAAAACCCGTAAACGCCGGGCACCAAATTTTTCAAAGAAACGCGAGAGACCGCTGCTCCATAAATGGCAACTACTACAAAGCTGAAAAAGAAGTTAATGGTCCATAGCACCGCGACCTCGGCGTCGGACCAATCACTGGCCATCGCGTCCCGCACGGGTCGCAAGATGTAGTACGCGGTCATCAGCACCAGCGCCAGCATGAATGAGGCGAACGTCGCCCGGATTTCGTGCGCCTCTATCTTGGCAACGACGTTCAATATGCGAGCGGTGGGCCCTTGACCCGAATCCTCACCCGTGTCATTTTTGGTCTGCATTATCCCGCCTCAGCTTCGATTTCTCGTAGCGTGGCGAGACCCTCATCAAATTCCCAAAATCCACGCAGCGAGGTTAACTTCCCCTCCTCGTTTACGCTGTAGGTAAAGACCCCGTCTACGCGCTGCAGGTACTTCTTATCGCCCATAGCGATTGTGACATTCAGTGTCACAATATTCGCGCACTCCAGATGCGAGGTATGGCTGGCGTGGAGGATATATTCGATCTGTGAATTGGCTATATTGGAATCATAAAAAATTTCGCGGGCCTCCGGCGTCGAATGACCCCTACCTTCTGGATCCAGCATCGACGGCCCGATAGGATCTTCGATAATGCCATTTTCGGCAAACATTCCCAGCCAGCCATCACGGTCGTGGTTGGCTACAAAATCCCGGGACTTCATCGACATAACAAACGCGGGGTTATCTTTATTCATTTATACCAACTCCTGTTCCGCAGCCTGGATTGCTGCAAACTCTTCTTCCGGGGCTTTAGCTACAAGGTGATGACGGCTATATAAGCCAAAATAGGCAATCATCACCGCATAAAATAGCGCACTCCACAGCGCGGCCTCGAGGCTGGCCAAAAAAGTGGACAAAAACGCGATAATGGCCAAAACGAAGGCAATACCTGTGGTGAAGACACCCCCGGGCGTGCGATAGGGGCGTTCCAACTCTGGCTCGCGCCGCCGCAACACTATATGCGACAACATCATCAACGCATAGGAGATCGTGGCGCCAAAAACTGCCATGGTCAACATCAGGTCTCCCTCGCCGGTGAGCGACAGCAAAAAGCCTATTGCTCCGGGGATGATCAGCGCCAACACCGGCACTTTTCTCGAGTTGGTTATCGACAGCACACGCGGCAGGTAACCCGCTCGGGATAAAGCAAAAACCTGCCTGGAGTAGGCATAAATAATTGAGAAAAAGCTCGCAATCAGTCCCGCCAAACCCACCCAATTTACGAACTCGGCCAGCAGCGAATCCTGTCCGTACACAGCTTGTAGCGCGCCCACCAGCGGCGCCCCATGATCTTTCATCAGGTCGGCGCCCGCCCCTCCGGGAGCCAATAGCAATACCAAGGCCCCAAATATCAAAAGGATAATCATGGCGGTGATGATGCCACGCGGCATATCCCGGCGCGGATCATCAGCTTCTTCCGCTGCCAAAGGAACGCCCTCTACGGCCAGGAACAGCCACATCGCGAAAGGTAATGCAGCCCAAACGCCAATGTAACCCTGGGGCAAAAACTGGCTGGCACCAACAGCCGTTTGATCAACGGCAATATCAAATAAATTGTCGATACTGAAGAACGGCAACATCCCTACGACGAAAACAACAATGGCCAAAACCGCCAATAGGGTGATCGCCATCATGGTTTTCAACGCTTCTCCAGCACCCCATAAATGTATGCCGACGAAAATGACATAGCTGGCCAGATAGACTACCCACCCATTGAGTCCGATCAGGGATTCCACATACCCCCCGATAAAAACAGCTATCGCCGCTGGCGCAATCGCATACTCCAGCAAAATAGCCGTACCGGTAAGGTATCCACCCCAGGGTCCGAGTGCGCGTCGGGCGAAGCTGTAACCGCCCCCGGCAGTGGGTAGCGAGGCCGATAATTCCGCCAGGCCGAGCACCATAAATAGATACATTAGACCCATCAGGACCGTAGCAATTAGCATGCCTCCAAAGCCACCCAGCGCGAGGCCGAAATTCCAGCCCGCGTATTCACCGGAAATTACGTAAGAGACACCTAAACCGGCGAGCAGGATCCAGCCGGCGGCGCCCTTTTTGAGCTGACGCTTTTCCAGGTAATCTCCCGCAACAGCTTCGTACTCCACACCGGATCTTGGCAGTGTTTTGGCCATACGAGTTTCCTCAGCATTTTAGCTACAAGTCCAGAGTCTACAGGGGCACAACATCGCGCACAAAGCTGGACAGCAATAGCCCCTATGATCGACTGGAACAAATACGGGTACAATGGGGTAAAGCTGAATCTATTTTACGTGTTTCTGGAGACTGAGATATGGGTTTTTATGACACTCATGTATTACCACACTTCATCAATCTGGCCTGTGGTACCAAGCCAATAACCAGGCAGCGTCAAAAAGTCGTACCGCTGGCCGAGGGTCGGATTCTCGAAATCGGGATGGGTTCCGGCCTCAACATACCACACTACAACCTCGACAAGGTGGACATGGTCTGGGGGCTGGAGCCATCCCATGGTATGCGCGAAAAGGCCCGACCCATTGTCGAAGCTGCCCCCTTTCCAATCGAATGGCTGGACCTGCCCGGCGAGGAGATACCGCTGGACAACAACAGCGTCGATACCATCGTTTTGACATACACCCTGTGTACGATTCCAGACTGGTTGACGGCCCTCAAGCAAATGCGGCGCGTGCTCAAACCCGGTGGCACATTACTGTTCAGTGAACACGGCAAGGCTCCGGATGCGGGCGTGCAAAACTGGCAGAACAAAATCGATCCAATTTGGGGAAAAATAGCCGGTGGCTGTCACCTTAATCGAGATATACCGGCACTGCTGATAGAGGGAGGCTTCAATATTCGCGAGATGGACTCGATGTACATGCCTTCAACTCCCCGGATAGCCGGCTTTACCTACTGGGGTATGGCTAACTAAGCGCGGCTCCAGGGCCATATTAAAAGGAACGTAAATATGCGACAGCTGACACTACTCACCCTGCTGCTACTCAGCTTCAACCTCACCGCAGAGGGCTACCGTGAAGTCCAAATATCGGCATACGGTGGAGATCTCAGCGAGCTTTTCCAGATGTTGGCCGATGGCAAAATCAAACCACAAATATGGAAGATTCTTCCTCTGACCGAAGCAGCGCAAGCTCACCGCTACATTGAAGCCGGAGAGGTGCGCGGTAAAATCGTGTTACGGATTGCCGAACAGAAGTCTACGTTGCCGCTCGCGACTGAACCTTACTGAGCACGCGAACAAAGGTTTCTGCTTCCTGAGCGCCGGGGACCACATACTCATCGTTGAACACGAAAGTGGGCACGGCGTGTACCTCTCTTTCAAGCCAGATGCTTTGCTCCTCCCTGACGATCTGCTCGTAGCGATGATCGTCCAGGACCTCCACGGCCTCGGCCCTGGACAAGCCCACTGTATCGGCGGCGGCGACTAGTACGGCAGCGGCACTAATATCTTCTCCTCGACTGAAAAAACTCTCAAACAACTCGAGCTTCAACTCAGTCTGACAGCCTTGTTCGCCAGCCCAGTGTAAAAGCTGGTGGGCACGGAAGGTATTGACTATGCGAGAATCCTCACCGTAGTTGAATCGAAAGCCCAGCGTTTCTCCCAGTGCCGAGAGCCGCTCCCTCGCTGCGCGGCTTTGACCGGGCGTAGAGCCGTATTTTTCAGCGACGTGCTCTGCGATATTCTGGCCCTCGGCGGGCATTTGCGGATTGAGCTCGAATGGGTGCCACGCCAGCGACACATCGAACTGGTCGGGCATTTGCACCAATGCCTTTTGCAATTGTTTGTAGCCGATGATGCACCAGGGACAAACGACATCGGAAACGATATCTACCTTGAGCGACATGGCTTTGGAGGATTCAGTCATCGTTGATTTCCCTAATTGAATTGATTGTTAAAGCCTGGCGCCTACACAGCCGCCGCCAGGTAACTGGCCTGCTGAATTGCCGCTTTGGCATCGAGCTCTTGTGCCTCAAAGGCGCCACCAACTAGCTCTACCGTCAATCCTTTAGCTGCCGCTTGGTCATATATTTCCCGGGCGGATTCTTGTCCTGCACACAAGATGATGGTATCGACTGGCAACACAGTTGGCATATTTTCTACAACGATGTGAAGGCCCTCGTCATCCACCTTCAGATAGTCGATTCCCTTCATCATTTTCACACCGCGCCTGGCCAATGTCATGCGATGGGTCCAGCCAGTGGTCTTTCCCAAGCCTCTACCGACCGGGCTGGTTTTACGTTGCAGCATGGTAATTTCCCGGCCAGAGGTCGTGACCTCGGGTTCGATCCCGGTGACACCCCCGCGTGGATGGTTTTCGAAATCGACGCCCCACTCCCGCGCAAAAACGTCGACGTGCATAGCCCCGGAAGGTCCCTGGTGAGAGATAAGCTCGCTAACATCAAAGCCAATTCCACCCGAACCGATTACCGCGACCCGCTTACCCACTTCTCGCTTGCCCGTTATTGCATCGATGTAGCTGATCACACTTGGATGATCGATCCCCTCTATCTGAGGTACCCGGGGATTAATCCCGGTTGCAATGACCACATGATCGAATCCCGCAGATTCAAGCGTGTCTATATCAACGCGGGTATTCAAGCGTAGATCAATATTGTGTCGTTCAATCATGGCGCCGTAATATCGGATCGTTTCGTAAAACTCTTCCTTGCCAGGGATGCGCTTGGCCAGATTAAACTGCCCACCAATTTCTTCGGAAGCTTCAAAGAGCGTCACCCTATGACCTCGCCCTGCAGCGACCGTGGCGTAGGCCAATCCAGCGGGACCGGCGCCAACCACGGCAATATTTTTCACCACAGCGGTTTGCTCATAATTGAGTAAGGTCTCGTGGCAGGCCCTGGGGTTAACCAGACAAGACACATTTTTTCGCTGGAAGCTGTGGTCGAGACAGGCCTGGTTGCAGCCGATGCAGGTGTTGATCTCGTCCTCCCTCCCCTCGCGAGCCTTGTTCATCAACTCACTGTCGGCAAGCATAGGCCGCGCCATGGAAATCAAATCGGCATCACCGCGCAGAAGCACCTCCTCGGCGACGTGAGGCATGTTGATGCGATTCGAAGTAATGAGTGGTACACCCACCTCCCGTCGAATCCTCCCTGTCACTGAGGTAAAGGCCGCACGAGGCACCATGGTTGCGATGGTAGGGACTGCGCTTTCGTGCCAGGTGAAGTGTGTGGAAATAATGGACACACCGACACGCTCCAATCCCTTCGCCAATTGTACAATCTCATCCCAACTCATACCGCCCTGCA
>JBLHKV010000117.1:0-11194 GCA_047618115.1 Halieaceae bacterium
ACAGGGCGGGGGTGAAACTACTGCTGTTGCAACATTGGGCTGATATGATTGATGAGTGGGCTAGCGTAAAGAGACAGTAGATGGCGGTGGCTTAGCCTGATCCTCAGCGCACTTTCGAGCGTCGATCCAATCCTCCACTTCTGTCAGGTCCCAAGCAACATTGCGGCTTGTCAGTGTAATCCGGCGTGGGAAGTCTCCGCGCTTTTCCATGTTGAAGATGGTGCGAGGCCAAAGTCGTAATTGCCGAACACTGGAGTCTCAGGATTTGTACGTTCGATCATTGGAGCGCGGTGTTTGTTTGAGGTGGATGGGGGAGGCTCGCCAGCGCAAGACTGCTGCCAGCCATAAAGACAATAGTCAGAGCAAGAAATGGTGCATAACTACCTGAGTGGTCATACACCGCAGCAGCGGCTAATGGGCCGAATGCCGTACCAATCGATAGAGCCGTTAGCAGGCCGCCATAGATAGTGCCGAAATTTCTAAGACCGAAGTGCTTCGTTGTCAGGTAGACGATGACATCGATTTCCGAGCCTAGAGTAAGACCTATCACAATGGCTGCTGCTGATTGCGCCAGCGGGTTGGCACCAGCCAGCATAAGCAGGAGGCAGGCGATGATAGGCAGCAGAAAAATCACTGCGCCCACACGTGATGCCCTAAAATGATCAAGAATGTACCCCGTACCAAGCCTTCCGAAGAGAGAAGAAATACCTACCAGTGACGCCACTCCTGCTGCAGCGAGTCGATCGGCGCCCGCGTTTGTCAAAATAGGAATGAAATGTACAACCAGCGCGATAATCGTAAACGTGAACAACACGCTGGCTACGAACAAGCGGGCAAACACCAGTGAACGAAGCGCTTCAGATGCGCTCACACCCACAATTTGTGATGGGCTTGTAGCTGCCGTTCCATCGTCTGTAGATTTTTTGTTTCGCGGGCCCTGGAAGAATAAAAACAGCATGGGAAAGGTGATGGCTGCCCAGATTCCGCCCTCCACCGCAAATGCGGTGCGCCAGCCGTAGGAGTCGATCAGCCAGGTGGCAAGCAACGGGAACACTGTTGCCGCGAGCGACGCACCGCTAAGCGTGACGGCCAGTGCCATGCCTCGAGAAGTCTCAAAGCGGCTGGCAACAGCGCTGGTCCAGATGGTTGCCTGAACAGGCAAGGTTGCAAAGGCCATCATGCCCCACAATAAATACCAGTTGGTCTTCTCACCTGTGGCGGTTCCCAATAACGCAAACGCTCCCGTGGTTAACAGCACGCCTATCAGGCCGACCACGCGTGGCCCGATGCGGTCGACAAGCATGCCAATCAAGATGCAGAAAATGGCGTTAATGATTGTGGCGATGGTCAAGCCACTGGTGGCCTGAGCGCGGGACCAGCCAAACGCTTCCTGTATTGGCTCAATATAAGGCCCGATTCCGTAGATGTGGATAACACTGGTCGCGTAACCTAGTGCGGCAGCGACGGGTAGCGTGCCGAAGCGGCGCCATTCTGTACTTGCGGACTGGTTGAGGTAAACCATCAGAGTTCTATAATCATCGCTGTTGATTAATTGTTATGCACTCATGGTATCGGTAATCCGAGTTTTAGACAAGTGAACTCAGCGGTCTAACCAAGCGTTGACGAGACGGTTCACGCTGCTCTGGAAGCCCATTGTCGCGACGTGATATAGTCTCGCCAGTTCATATTAGATTGCAGTACTTTGAAGGGGAAAGCATGGCAGCTAGCAAGCAACAAACACGTAGGAAGCGAGACCCGGAATCCACCCGGATAAGCATTCTAGAGGCAGCTACATCTATTCTTGCGCAGGACGGTGCAGAGGGGCTCAGTGTCTCCAGTGTTGCCAAGCTGGCTGGTGTCAATCGTGGAACGGCCTATCAACATTTCCAGGTCAAGGAGGATCTCGTTCGGGCCACACTCGACCAAGTCAGCCATAAATTACTGGATGCCGTCTTTGAAGGTGGGGATCTCGATGGCGACATGCCTGAAGGTCTTCCGACTCCTGACCTGGTGCACCTTCCGGAGGTGATCAAAGGGATGGCTGAGTTCAATCTTCGCTTGGCAGAGTATGCGATCGAGAACCCCGATATCGGTCGCATATGGCTCTTCGACGTACTCTCCAGGAAGAATCCCAGGGATGATGTGTTCTATAAGCGCTTTGCTCAGGCCCTCCAGAACCTGGCCGAAAGTGACGCAAGCCATGAGGACATGGATGTTGAAGTGCTAGCTGTAGTGATGCTAACTGGTTATTTTTTATGGCCCGTCTGGGTGCGCTCTCATGCAAAGACCAAGAAAGCCCGCAGGGAAATGGCCGAGCGATTTGCCAGCGAAGTCATGCGCCTATCCATGCACGGTGTATTGCATGCCGATAGTCACTCAATTCTAAAAGCCTATCTAAAGAAAAATATTTCCGATTCCTGACCTGATCGGGAATACCATAGTGAAGTTGACATGACTTAGACTCGAGCGCACACTTCATTAATGAACGACAGTGGTGATCAAATTTGAGTATCGAGTCCGCCGAAGCTACACCCAATCGAAGACGCCGTAACCCCGAAGCGACCCGGGATGAAATTCTTGCGGCAGCCCGCACTGTTCTGGCTTCCGACGGCCCTGACGGTCTCAGCCTTTCAAAGGTGGCGCATTTAGCAGGGGTCAATCGAGGCACCGCGTATCAGCACTTCTCCACCCGAGAGGACCTTATCAAAGCGACGGTTGCCTGGGTCAGTGAGCATCTTTTAAAAACTGTCTTTAATCGGGTTGACGAAAAGGGAAATCCGCCCGATACCGGCGGCAGGCCTATCTATGAATTTATGACCGGCCTGGCCGATTTTGCTGTTGAACACCCGGAACTGGGGCGTATCTGGTTATTTGAAATACTCTCCTGCGACAATCCGGGCGAGGATTTTTTTTTCAAACGGTTTCTGGAATCGACAGAAGCCTTTGCCGCCAGTGAGTTCAGCGAGGAGGGTATCGACGCGGAAGCCCTGTCAGTGATGGTTCTGGCGGGGTATTTTCTGTGGCCTGTCTGGGTGCGTGCACGGGCGCATTCGAAAAAGGAGCGCCAGGCCATGTCGCTTAGAATGCGTAGGGAGTTTTTGCGGATGTCGATGCATGGCACCTTACGGGCAGAGGAGTTCCCCCACCTCCAGGCATTATTGGATTCTTAAGCGGTTCTAGTCCTACGCCACAGCGTTACTCGATAAGCTCTTCCGGGCGAAAACAGAACTCAGAGGCTTGGTCGTTTGAGATAATCTCGGCCGTTTGCTGCGGCGTCCCCAGCAAGCCACACAGGGCGATATTGGATATTTGTGGCCCTTCTTCTGTCATCGTCACCCAGGCGATGTGGTCAAAACTCCCCCCCTGTTCAGATAACCAGACGCCGCCAGTGGTGGCCATGGTGACGTAGTCCCGTTCGATGCGTCTGCTGTAGTTGAAGTAGTGCTCGTGGCCTGCGATGACGGTGTAGGGTCGTTCCCGCATCAACTCTTCAATGTGCTTGAAAGCGGGGCTGTCGTATTCCCATGCAGGTTTATGCATGAGCAAGATAGTCCAGCGTACATCCGGGTGGTCTGCCAATAGCTTTTCCGCCCATGCCTGCTGAGTATCACTTATGGAAACCGCGCCGGGGAGTTTGACTTGTTTCTCGTCCACCCCCATTTTTTGCCGCCGCTCGCGCAGTAATCGCCGGATTTTTTTTGGGTCCTTAAGCATCATGTCCTCGAGCCATGCCTGCTTCGCCAGGATTTCCTCCGACAACAGGATCGGCGGATCTTCAGTGTTCAGTGACATAAACAGGACATTACGATAAACGAAGTGATAGTAGGTGCTTCCATGGCGCCGCTGCCAAAGGTCTCTCATCATCTCATTGCCTATGTCGTGATTCCCGACCGTGTAGAAAAAAGGCATATCTAGCTGATCGACGATATTGTCGAACTCGTCCCACTGCCGCTGCAGTTCCTGCTCATCTTCCTTGTATCCCTCAATCAGGTCGCCGACACCGACAACAAATTCTGGTTGCAGTTGATTGACGCGCTCCATCGCGTGGCGAAAAACACCCGGTCGATGGCCGCCGGTTCTGTCGCCTACAATCACGAACTGGAAGTTTTCTGGCTGATCGGCAAAGGGTTTGTCAGTGTGTGGCACCTCATTAGTTAACCGAACGTGACCTGACGAGCAGCCGGTCGCTAAAGCGAGGCCCGTAAATCCCAGGAGCAGCAGTCGGGTGCAGGTCTGATAAAGAGGCATTGATTGGTTCTCCATTGATTAGCGGCGATTAAAATAGTGTAGTTAAACTCGAGCTTGCGTGTCTATATTACGAAATGCGGGGGAGAGGCCCCATATCAGAATCACTGAGAGGATCAATAACACAGAAGCAATTGTCATTGCCCAATCGGCACCGAGGTGCTTGGAGGCATAAGCCAGTGGGATCGTCCCCATCGGCGCCAGGCTGAAGGACATCATGGTGATGGTGGTAACCCGGCCACGGATGTAGTCGTCCGTCATTAGCTGAACTGCAGTTTGTACCAGCGCCTGGGAAAATGCAGAGAAGCTGTAGACAAGCATCACCAGCACCACCGCCAATTTAAAGTTGGAGGTGTGAGAAAAAATCAGCAAAAAAACTGCCATAACGAGAGTGCCGATGACCATCGGTTGCATCAGCTGGTTGTCTCTCAGTAGCGCAACCTGCACAGAGCCCAGTAGGCCCCCAATGCCCATGGCTGCCATCATAATTCCCAGGCCGCTTCCCTCGGCATCCCAGATCTGATCTACGAATACCACCATCAGATTCTGCAGGGGTATAACGACCAGCATGGGCAGCACCCCGAATAAAATCGTCATCGCCAGACATCGATTGTTTGCGATATAGGAAAACCCCTCAATAAGATCGATAAAAAAGCCCTGCCCGTTGAATTCCCCGGGCGGATACTTACGCAGTCCTAAAGTGCAAACCAGAGAGATAAAGTGGAGGCTCACCAGAAAGAGATAGCCGTATACGAACCCTTTGGCATCCACCAGAAAGCCCAGTGCGGCCGGGCTGATCATACGTGCGATGTTGATGCCCGCGTTTACCAGAGCCGTGGCTTTTGCGAGTGGTGACTTGCCCACGGCATCGACCAGCATGGCGGTGCGGGCCGGCATGATGAAGGGGAAGGCCACACTGGCGATGAGAGCACTAAATACCAGGTAGCCGAAGGTGAGCTGGCCCGTGACTAAAAGGTAGAGAGTCAGTGACTCGGCAAAAAAAACCACCAGTTGGGCGACGAACATCAGCATCCGACGTTCCAGGCGATCGATGATCGCTCCTGAAAACAGCGAGGTGATGAACATGGCTATGGCTGTCACCAGGTTGATATAGGCCAGTGTCATCTCGTCCTGGGTCAGGTCCCAGGCCAATAAGGAGCGCAGCAGTAAAGTGGAGAAAAAGCCGAAGAACATCGCCGTATTGCCGGCGAACAACCAGCGGAACTGGTCGTTGTCGGCCAGTTGCTTCCAGGGGCTTAGGGGGGTGTTTGGCATAGGCTTTCTGCGTAGCGCTTTAGCATGACTTGGCATGAACTGACCTAATCTTAATAGACATCACTGTTGACTGTCAATATACTGGATGAGAAGGCGTCTTTCGATCACCACACGCCATAGCGCAAATCATTCAAATAATATATTGGGGAGATGGGTATGGATCTCAAGACAGAGAAAGATTGGCCTGCAAGCTGGAAGACCCTTGAGCACGGTATCCGCAGCGGGCGCTATACGGATCCTGAATTTGCCAGACTGGAATTTGAAAAGCTCTGGAGTAAGGCGTGGCAAATGGCCGCCCGTCTCGACGAAGTGCCTGAGCCAGGTGATTATACTGTCTACGAAATTGGCGACGAGTCTGTCATTGTCGTGCGCGTTGACGAGCACACTGTCAAGGCCTTCAATAATGCCTGTCCGCATCGCGGCACCGCGCTAGCGCAGGACTGCGGTACGTTTGAGGGAGAGCGAATTATCTGCCCTTTCCACGGCTGGCGATGGGGGACCGATGGCATGGTCCAGTATGTGCTGGAGCGAAAGGAATTTCACAACGGGAATCTAAGCGACAGCGATGTATCCCTGCGGAAAATTAATCTGAAAATCTATGCCGGTTTTGTATTCATTAACTTCGACAAAAACCCGTGCTCCTTCGACGAGTTCATAGCTCCGGTTCGGCAGTTGATCGATGATCTCGTCATTAGTGATATGCACCACATCTGGTGGAAGTCGGTTGTGGCCCCGGCGAACTGGAAAGTGGCGGTGGAAGCGTTTCTCGAGGGCTATCACGTACCCGCAACACATCCACAGCTGGAGACAACATCGGCGGCGTTTATCTACGGTGACGATGTGTCAGGAGAGCCGCCCGAATACAGCCACGCCGACCATATTTATGAATCCTTTCCCAAAGGACACGGCCGTTTCCTGGGAGGCCAGAAAACTCCGATGGCGGGACACACCTTGCTGGCTGGTGATCCAGTCGATATTATGGCCGATCGCCTCAACCTGCTGGTCGAAGGTATGGACGCTATGATTATGAAAGAGGATGTCGATCTGGTCCGCTCTCTGAAAGGCAAGCCGATTCCCGAGGGTTCCACGCTCGGCGGTGAATATGTCCAGGCCCTTTACAGTACAGCCGCTGCGCAAGAGCGACCAATGCCCAAACCTGCGCGGGAGATCATGGATCAGTGGGGAGGGGAAATTTTCGTATTCCCCAACCTGTTGATTCTACCGCAGGCGGGCAATGCCATGATGTACCGCATGAGACCCAACGGCGATGACCCCAACTCTTGTATTTTTGAAATATATTCCACCAAAACCCGCCCGGCGGCTGAAGCTATTCCCCGGGCAGTGGTAGAAAAAATGACGGACGCCAGTGACCCAGCGCAATTTCTGAAAATTCCACGGCAGGATTTTTCCAATATTCCGCGCATACAAAAAGGATTGCGGACCGGTGGCATGAAGCAAATCTGGCTCGCCAGCTACTTTGAGCAGATGATTCTGAATATGCATCAGGAGATGGATCGCTATCTGCAATCCTGAGAATGTTGTGCTATTCATGTCTTTGCTAAAGTTAGCCACCACAATTCGAATCAGTTCCCTGGAGATATGACTTTGCCCAACGAAAAGCCGCGTATAGAGCCACTGTTACCCCCGGACTGGGACGATGAAATTGTGGATGCACTGGGAGCATTTCCTCACGGGCTGAGATTTGTCCAGAGTCGCTGGGACGAAGGTGGCAAGGACGCTCGGGGTATGCACTTGCTGGGAGGGCTCGCGCATTATCCCGCGTTGGCCAAAGCCTTTTTGACTTTTAATTGCCATGTGGCGGCTAACAGTACACTTGAAACAAGAGAGCGTGAAATCCTTATTCTGCGACTGGCCTGGTTGCGCAAGGCGGAATATGAATACTATCAGCATGTGGTGCTGGGTCTTCGCGCTGGCTTGACTGAAGATGAGATGGAGCAAATTCGAGTAGGCTCCAGCGCTACTGGATGGTCGTCTGAGGACGCCGACCTGGTCCGGGTCTCGGAGGAGTTGTGTGCGGACGCTGAAGTGGCTGAAGATACTTGGGCCCGCCTTTCGATGAGGTACAACCAGCAGCAGATGATGGATATGGTCTTTCTTGTCGGTTGCTACGATGTTATCGCCATGACCTCGAAAAGCTTTG
Organism: Halieaceae bacterium; assembly: GCA_047618115.1. Taxonomy (GTDB): domain Bacteria; phylum Pseudomonadota; class Gammaproteobacteria; order Pseudomonadales; family Halieaceae; genus CALJGI01. The sequence continues at coordinate 7,682 of JBLHKV010000117.1, forward strand.
GTACAACGTCCGAGCCTGATACCGGCTCTCTCCCATCGGACATCAGGGCCCGTATGTTCGAGGAAAACAGCTGAGCCGATTGATTCTCAATCGAATGCGCAGTTAGCTCTCAGTTGCTGCTAGCGCAGAGCGCATCTGATGTTTCAGCACCTTGCCCGCGGCGTTCCTGGGGAGTTCATCCCAAATCTCGACTTGCTCGGGAATCTTGAATTTCGCGACTTTTTTTGCGTCGAGAAAAGCGTACAGGCTGGCAATATCGGGAAGCGCCGCGCTGCGAGGTACGATGACTGCGCAAGCGCGCTCGCCGGTTTTAGGGTCGGGTAGGCCGACGATAGCCACTTCAGCGATATCGGGATGTTCTGCCAGCAGGTCTTCTATCTCTTTGGGGGCGATGTTCTCCCCGTTGCGGATAATGATGTCTTTGCTTCGCCCCGAAATTAGCAGGTAGTCGTCGTCCACCCACTGACCCAGGTCTCCCGTGCGGTAGAATCCCTGTGCATCGAATACTTCCCCCTCGTCCTCGGCGTGAATGTAGCCAACCAGCATTTGAGGTCCCTGGGCTCGAATTTCCCCGCTCATTGAAGCAGCGCCAGCAGCATCGGTTAGTTTGACCTGCGCAATACCGAGCAGGCCATCAGTCTGGGCAGCATGTGCGACATCCGTCTGGTCGGTAACTCCCACCGTGGTGACCGGAACTTCCGTCGACCCGTAAACGCGCGTGACCACAGCGCGTTCAAAGTAGTCAGCGGCTTCACGAATAAGTGACGGTGGCACCGAGGCGCCACCGCAAACAAAGAGCTTGAGGTCGGGAAGGCGAGTCTGTGCACGACGGGCTGCCTGCAGAAGTTGTACGAGGAAAGGAGTGGCGCCGGCGAAATGGGTGCATCGCTCATCAACCAGATTTTCGACTGCGTCATCGGGATTCCAACGCTCCATCAGCACTGCACAGGTATCCAGGAGTAAAGGGCATTCGAAGGCATAAATGGAGCCCCCGATATGGCTGATGGGCGATGCCACCAAAAATGTGTCACCGGGCTCCACCAGCCAGTGCTGCCCAATTTGCTGGATGAGCGCATGAATGGAATTGTGACTGTGCATAACTCCTTTCGGACTTCCGGTAGTACCGGAGGTATACATAATCATGCGAACAGCATCCGGGTCGGGGGAGGGCAGCGCGTGGGGTGCTACTTTTTCGAACAGTGAGTTGTAGGCGATATGTTGGTCGCTGTCACTGCGAACCACCACTACCTGCAGTGGGGTTTCCAACTGTTGGACCACTCGTGTCAGCATCGCCTCGTAATCGCTGCTTCCGTAACAGCCGGGTATGAAGATCATCCGGCTGTCGACATCTTTCAGCAGGTAGCACAGATCGTGTTCTCGCAGTGAGGGCAGTACCGGATTGGCGATCATGCCGGCCATGGTTGCAGCCAAGTAGATGACCGCCGCCTCGTGCCAGTTGGGTAGCATAAAGGAAATTGCGCTCCCCAACTCAAAGCGTGCGGCCAATATCTGGGCCAGGTTGGAAGCCTGGGCATGCAGTGTTCTGACATCCAGATGAATTTCGCCATCGATGATCAGAACGCGCTCGGGGTCATCTTTTACGGCTTGTGCCAGCGCGTTGGCCAGGGTGTCTTTGATCCAGAGACCTTCCGCATAGGCCGCCCGCACCCGCTGTTCGTCCCAGCGGATTGATCTACCTGCGATAGTGCGGCGTTCTCTGGTCACAACAGGTATCCCGAGCAGTAAAAACCGTGAATCCCCTCGCCCGACTGGCGGGGTTTACGGTATCTATTTTTGATAGACAACATCGGTGATTATAATACAAGCAGAATGCTTGCGCTATACGATGAGTGGATCGGCATTACCTGCCAGATGCTGTAATTACCGGTGGTCGCTCTATGCCTCAGCGAGATTCGGATTGCTGGATGTAGAGCAGAGTTCCAAACAAAATCATTCCCGCAGTAAGAAGGCATGAAAGCGTCAATAAATACAGCCAGGGCGCGCCCAGGACTGCGTTAGCCGCCGCCGAAATCCACACCAGGTTAATTGGGACATTAACAACGAATCCGCTCTTGAGGGCATCTTTATCTGTTTTGCTCAGATTCTTCCACCTAATAGCTGCAGACAATAAATTAGTCACCAGCAGTGCCGCACTGGAAGCTCGCCAAACGGTTTGTTCCTCCAGGTCTGCGGCAAAAAGCACCTGCGGTAATAATGCGAAGATAATGCCCACCAGCCCTATCGAAAAGACGCCTGTCATTTGGATCCGTCGCAAACGCGAAGTGGCGGCCTCTTCCGTTTTAATCGCCGAGACTATGCCGGCGAAGCCGATAAGGGCAATTGAAAGTTCGCTGAAAGTTTGTAGGTTATCCATGGCTATCTGTCTCGCATTTTTATTTATAATAAACAACTATGTTGAATAGTAAAGCCAATTTTTCTATACTTGTTTCCGCTTGATCGCGGCTGGGGTTTTTATACAGCATTGATTTAATCGCATTAACTTGCAAAAGGAGTCGGACGTGAGCAACAAAACTTTGGACTGTTCTGATCTGGATCGTCATTTGGGCGTGCCCATTCAACCGGGAAGGATGAGAGAGCCGTTTGCAAACATGGATATCCGCCGTTGGGTGCAGGCGATGCACTATCCAAACCGCATTCACTACGACGTCGACTATGCGGCCCAAAGTCGTTTTGGTCGTCTGGTTGCACCGCAGTCGTTTCCTGTGGCGATGGATGACGCACATGGAACGGGTCCTTCCTGTGTGGGTTGTATTCCCAATTCCCATCTGATTTTTGGTGGTGACGAATGGTGGTTTGAGGGTCCACGGGTCTATGGCGGCGACACGCTTCACAATCATCGGGTACCGCTGGATTATTCAGTAAAAGAAACGAAGTTTGCCGGGCCCACCTGTTTTCAAAGAGGCGACAACTACTACTACAACCAGGATGGTGATTTGATCGCCAAGCAGCGTTCTACCTCTATTCGCTACAGCCCTGACCTGGCCCGCGAAATGGCATCAGCTGACGCAACAGATGATCCACTGTGGGGCGACGACGAGTTGGCGAAACTGGAGGATCAGAAGTACGACTGGATCAAGATGCTGCACGATCTCGGGTACGGTAAGCGCTACTGGGATGACATCACTGTCGGTGACAAACTGCCAGCCCGGGTTATTGGTCCACACAGTATTGCCAGCTTCACTACCGAGTGGCGCGCGTATCTGTTTACCACCTGGTGCGGTGTCAAGCGTCGTACTGATCTCGACATTGAAGCCCTTGGCTTCACCGGTGATATGGCAGGCAAAGAGCAGGATCCGGTGCTTGAATTGGATAACCCTGAACAGACCGATGGTGCCTATATTGGTCCCTCCCGCGGCCACCTTTTCCCTCGCTTTGCGCAACAGATCGGTTTCCCTCGCAGCTATGGCTACGGTGCATCAATGGGTGCCTGGATTCTCGACTATTTTGCTGGCTGGGCTGGGGAGTGGGGCAGTGTTGTACATTCAAACTGTG
>JBLHKV010000118.1:0-11166 GCA_047618115.1 Halieaceae bacterium
CCGCGATCTGCGCAAATATGGCACGGTTCCCCACGCTGGTTTTGGTCTGGGATTTGAACGCGTGTTGAGTTACATCACCGGCATGGAAAATATCAGAGACGTTATTCCATTTCCGCGGGTTCCAGGCTCTGCGCCCTTCTAATAATTGGGCGGGATTCCGCCCACTTTTCTTGGCATGACCCAACAGCCGCGACTGCTCCACGATTTGCTGAGCGAACAGGCCCGGTCGGAACCAGATCGCCCGGCGTTGCACTTCGATGGCAGCACGCTGAGCTATGCACAACTGCATAAGCTGGTAGTCGTGTTGGCGGAGTGTATTGCCGCCACCGGTGAGCCCGGCGATCGAATTGGAGTGCTGGCCTGGAATCACCCTGAATACGTGGCGATGCTCTATGCTGTGCCCCGTGCGGGTAGAGTTCTGGTCCCCCTTAATTCTCGCCTGGCGCCGGCAGAACTTGCTGCCCAGATTCAGCGCGCGGGCATTGGCTTGCTCTTTGCAGACGGCGATTTATTGCGACGGCTCGAAACTGGAGCATCCCTGCCGGACGCTTTGCGTTGCATCAGGTTTGGGACTGATTTTCTGGGGGCCCTCCCTCCCACCGCATCGACGATCATGCCTGAAGTATTGCCCGAGGCGACAGCCTGGTTGCTATATACCTCTGGGACCACCGGTCAACCCAAGGGTGCAATGCTTAGTCATCGATCTATCCTGGCGGGTCTGGTATCGGCCGCATCAGGTAGGCCCGTCGATTCCCAGGACGTTTATCTCTATCCGTTTCCACTGTTTCACGTGTCGGCCCACAACGTTCTCCTGCAGCATAAGCACGGCGCGGCAGTTTTATTGGTCGCGTCCTTCGATGCTGACGAAGTTTTGACCTGTTGTCGGGAGCAAGGCGTGACGACAATGTCACTGGCACCGACCATGGTCCGTATGTTGATTGATAATCCCGGGTTCAAGTGGAGCGATCTCGCCGCGATCAGGACGATCGGTTACGGTGCGTCTGCCATGCCGTCGGCGTTGCTACAGAGGCTCTGCCAGGGCTGTACGGTAGGCCTTTCAGGTGGCTACGGAATGACAGAGCTCTCTGGCAGCGTTGCATTTCTCGATGTCGCCGGACACAGGCGCGCGGTGAGCGAGGCCCCCGGTCTTTTGGCTTCTGTCGGTAAACTGGTCCCTGGGGTCGAGGCACGCTTGGTCACTAGCGATGGGGAGGAGGTGTCCAGCGGTGGAAAGGGTGAAATTCTTATTCGCGGCGCGCAGCTAATGCTCGGATACTGGGGCGATGCCCCCGGCACGGCCGCCGTTATAGTCGATGGGTGGTTGCATACGGGCGATATCGGTCGGTTCGATGCAGAGGGTAATTTGTATATCGTCGATCGTCTGAAGGACATGGTTTTGAGCGGTGGTGAAAACGTTGCATCCCGGGAGGTCGAGGAGGTGCTATTGGCGCACCCCGGGGTTTCTGATGTAGCGGTAGTGGGCCTGCCCGACGCCCAGTGGGGCGAGGCGGTATGTGCGTTGGTCGTGTTGAAATTGACTTCCCAACATCCTGAAGACGAACTAATTGGACATTGTCGTGGACTGCTGGCCGGCTATAAAACACCTAAATTCATACGATTTTCGAGCTCGCTACCGGTCAATGCAAGCGGCAAGATCGACAAGCCTGCAGTTCGAGAGTATCTCGCGTCCACGCGGTGAATTGTTTTGTTGGACTCTGCCTGGCACGGCATCCACAATGCGACTCTCAGTTTGTTTCATATACGCGGCGTGGGCGGTGCCTTTCTCTATTAATAAATTTGCTACCCCAGCGGCGATATGCGCGCTACCGATACTTGTTTATCTGGGTAACCCCGCTGTCGCTCTACTGGTTGGCGCTGCGATTACTTTATGCTTCAACGCTGTCCCGATTCCGGCGGCTGGACGTTGGGGTAAATATGCCTTGCAGACCGCGATCGTTCTACTGGGACTTAAGCTCAACCCCTCCCGCCTGGTCGAAATCAGCATCGAGTATAGCGGTTTGGTCAGTGCCTATGTGCTCGTCACGCTAAGCGTTGGGTTGATAGTGGGATGGGTATTGCGTAATGAACGAAAGTCCTCACAGCTATTGGCTTCTGGAACAGCTATTTGCGGTGGCACCACTATCGCGACTCTCTCGCCGGTGATACAGGCCCGAGCCGATCAAACTGCGGTGGCGCTGAGTCTGGTTTTTTTGCTGAATGCCATCGCCCTGTTTACCTTTCCCACGATCGGTCATTACTTCGAGATGACCCAGTATCAGTTCGGTGTATGGACAGCGCTGGCCATACACGATACTTCTTCGGTGATGGCTACCAGCAGTATTTACGGCGAGGAAGCCGCTATGGTTGCCACCACGCTCAAACTGGGTCGCACTTTGTGGCTAATTCCATTGATCCTCGTATTTTCAATTATTGAAGGCGCCGATCGTGCGCGACTCCGGATACCGCTATTTATCATTGGATTTGTGTTGGCGGCTGCAGTTAGCCCGCTTTTCGCGGGCTCGGCGGTCATTTCCGGGGCTGCCCTGCTCAGCAAGGCGTTACTCTGTGTGGCACTTTTTTGTATCGGCCTGGAAATCAATCGCGCAACGCTGAGTCAGATGCGGGGGGCTGCGCTCTTACAGGGGGTTTTGCTGTGGTTACTGGTGGTACCGATTACCCTATATCTGGTTTTACATCTGGCGTGATTGAAGGGTGCGGGCGGTTCTCTGCAACACAGCTTTTATTACTATTTAGTATAAAGATATGGGCTGCTAGTAACATAAGGATAGAACAACTCCGTATTTCACAGTAGCGGTGGTTCTGACTAGAATCGCTTCCTATGACTATTAAACACGTATATATCGATTTCACCAGCATTGCCGCCGCCGGCATTTTTGCTGCGTATCTGTTATTCCCGCTGTTCGGCTAAGCGCTCTCGTTTCTAGCTCGTCTTTAACTCTTAGTCAGCTGGAACGTTATAACTTTATTTTTCAGAGCCACGCCCTCCACTATAATTTCGAGTTCCTGCTCCAGAAAAAATCGAGTGTTTACCGAGGTTAGAGCCGCCGTGAGGGGGTCGAAACTGAACTTATCGGGGTGCTTGCGCAGGTCAACATTGCCCTCAATGCCATTTTCCTGAATTCTCGCGTTAAAGCCGCTGCTGTTTATGTGGCTGATGTTTGCCTGAAATTTCTGCCCTATCAACTGCTGTGCATATTGACACTTGAGCCAGTTATCCGTTTCCCTGTTTGCCAATTTAGAGGCGGCAACCCGCTCGACCAACATGGCAATGGCTCCCGCCGGGGTTTCGATTGGCCCTGTGCCGCGCAATATACTCTTTATCTGTCTATGCACGAGCAGGTCGGTGTATTTGCGCAGCGGCGACGTGACATTGGTGTATTGAGGTAGCGACATACCCATATGATTCTCGGGTTTATCACTGATACCGGCCCGAGCCAGCATACGATTGATGATACTGCGAAACGGTAGTTCTAGATCGGGTTTGGCTAGAAACTTTATCAGCTCTCGATAGCCGGCCAAGGTGTCGATTTCAAGTTCTGCACACTCCGGCAGATATTGCTTAAACAATTTCTTAGCCTGTTTGGTGCGATCGCTGCGAAAGCCCTGGTGAGTAATAAAGGGGCCGGCACTGTCGTGTTGAACCAAAAAGTCAGCGGCACATCGATTGGCGGCGATCATGCACTCTTCAACAAGCTTTTGTGATTGGAGCTTACTCTGAACTTCGATTCGCTCGATTTTACGGTTGTCGCCGAAAATGGAGCGGTACTCCACCCGGTCTTCCATCACCAGCTCGTGTTCCGTGCGATGGACCCTCAGTGTGCGAAAGCTCTGGTAGAGCGCCTCCAGCGGGGAGGAGTGGGCCATAAGCTCATCGCTGCCTCCCGATACATAGCGATCTACCGCGGCGTAGCTTAATTTAGCGCTCGAGCGCACCAGAGCCTCAAAAAATTCATACCCCACGATTCCGCCTTCATCTGAGATAGAAATTTTGCACACCAGCGCCGGTCGTGATTCGCCTTCGGCCAGCGCGCAGACATTCTGAGTGAGTTCCGCTGGGATCATCGGCTCTACCTCGCCGGGCAGATATAATGAAACGCCCCGCTCGAGTAAGGCTTGGTCCAGCGCAGAGCCCGCCTCAATCAGCTCGGATGGGTCGGCGATCGCAACGTAGAGGTGCCAGCCGAAATCGGTGGTCTCGGCAAACAGGGCATCATCTATGTCCAGTGTTCGAGCAGAATCGATTGTGACGAAGGGAAAGTCGGAAATATCTCGACGCTCCCCGCCAATCTCGCGTTGGGGGCTATTTACGATTGTATCCAGTTGGGTTTGGGCCGCAGCTGGGAGAGTCTTGTCGAAATCAAATTTTGAAACGGCGTACTCGCACTCGATACCTGGGAGTTCGAGATTGCCAAACACCTTTAATACCTTGGCCTGCGGCCTGCCGTCGCGCATAGGGTGTCGAAGTATGGCTGCGCGGGCGAAATCGCCCTGCTTGATTCCGTTGCGTGCGTGGGGGGGGATGAAAAGCCAACGATGCAGCCGCGGCAGATCCGGCTCAATGAACACCGCCTTGCCCTTGCATACGCAACAGCCGGTGAACTCGCTGATCTCGGATCGGATTAACTTCAACACTTCCGCCACCAGCTTCCCGTCACCGTCGGGCTGGATACATACCCGCACGACATCATCTGGAAACACTTTCAGCATTTCGTCGGGTGGCAGAAAAATCTCTCGTCCATCGTCCAGCACTGCAAAACCGTAGCGCGCCTGGGTGCCTTTTACGCGCGCCTCAGCGTATTCCTTGCTGGCTTCGATCTCCGTCTTAAGTGATTTTAACTGTGATAAGGCATTCTTATCTAACATGAGTTCAAGGAATGAAAGCAAAGACCGATGATGCTACTTTATATCGAGCACAGTGTCAGGGGGTAATTGAGGGGTATTTGTTGATTGACATCACTTAAGAGCGTTGATAACAATCGACTCACGCTTAATTTTCTGGCACGGGCAACACTTTATTGGTGGATTTCCATCATTTACACACCTTTTTAGCCCCCTCAGGGCCCTATCTGCTAAGTTGCATCCAACATTGGCCCTCTCCAGGGGCATTTTTACGTGCAAATTAACATCTTGTATGCCGATAGGGTCGATGTCTCGATGGCGAAGAAAATTCAAGTGATTATCATTAACTCCCTGCACCAGAAATCGACAGTGCCCAGCTTTGATCTTCTAGCACAGAGGTTTTGCAAGAGTCCGGCCACATTGCGACGCCGTTTAAAGGGTGATGGGCGTAGCTACTTGCAGATTGTCTCAATCAGCAGTTGCTTAAACCAGCCGTGTAAAGGATCGCCAGCCAGTGCCGTGGGCCAGATCAGCAGTTTATCGATTGGCGCTACTGGCAGTGGGAAGGGAAGGCTTTTTACGGAAAATCGTAACTCTAGAAACTCCCCCACGCCGGCAGGGACCGTGCAGAGGGCATCGGTGTTTTCCAGCACCATGGCGGCGGAGCTAAAATGCGAGACCTTTGCTAGTAATCGTCTCTCTACACTATGCTCGCCCAGTAGCTCATCAATGCGAGTTCTTTGCTGGCTGGCGGTGGAGATGAGGACGTGTTTCTCCTGATTAAATTGTTTTAAGCTAAGCTGTTTTTTTATCCGTGGGTGATCTTCTCGACATATAACGACCAGATCCTCTTTGCCCACCCTTTGATAGTCGATGCCGGATGTTGATGGCGGTTGATAGTAGATGGCAAAATCATGCTGGCCACGCTTAAAGTCCGCGGGCACGCCCTCGGTAAACATCGGCAGTAGGTTTATCTCTATCTTGGGCGCTTCAAGCTGAAGGCGCTCCAGCAGGGCGGCCAAGTGTACGGTTTCAAAATAGTCCCCGCTAAGCAGGCTGAAATTCCTCTCGCTCTGTGCCGGGTCTAGCTGTTGGGGCGCAAGGCTTTGGCGAATTTGCGCCAATGCCGGAGCCAGTTCCAGATGCCAAGCTTGAGCCCTGGGTGTGGGCTCCATCCCCTGTCGGCTGCGAATAAATAATGGGTCTTTTAAGGTAAGCCGAAGACGCTGCAGGGCGGCACTCATCGCCGGTTGGCTCAGGCCTAGCTGTATGCCTGCCTGGGATAACTGCCCAGTCTCCATGATGGCTTCAAACACGGTTAGCAGGTTCAGGTCGACACCCTTGAGGTTGAGCTTCGCAGTCATAATATTACCATTATGGATATTTTATATATTAAATATCAATTTTACTTATGTGGCAAGTTGACATAAATTCTTACCTCCTCTAATCGATACTTGAGGTGTCACCAGTCTGAGTGGAGTTTTGTTATGAAAAAATTTGATGGCCTTAATCAAGCTATGGTCGAGCGTTTTGCGCCCCGGCCCGGACGTCGTGCACTACTACCCGTCTTAAGCGAAAAAGCACAGGTCGCACTCATGTGTCGTATGCTTACTCGGGAGGGGTGGAACGAACATATAGCCGGCCATATTACCTATCGTCTGGATAACGGTAATATTCTAACCAATCCCTGGGAGCTGGCCTGGGATGAGCTCACTGCCGGCGACATTATGACGCTGGATGAAAAAGGTAAGGTCATCGATGGCGACTGGAATATTACCCCGGCCATTGGCCTGCACATTCAACTGCATGCACTACGACCGGAATTACAGGTGGTTATTCACAACCACGCCCACTGGAGCGGTATCTGGGCCAACCTGCAACGCGTGCCACCGGTGTACGACCAGACCGGCGCCCACTGTGGAGTGGCGCTCCCCCTGTACAACGAATACCAGGGCACCTTTGAAAATGAAGCCACCTCACTATCTGCCGCCGAGGCGTTGGGGGACTCAAAATGGGCTCTGCTTGCCAATCACGGCTCTCTTGTAGTCGGTAAGGATTTACGCCAGGCCCATCTTCGCGCCATCACATTGGAATGGCGCTGTAAACGCGCCTACGAAGTGGAGCTTGCCGGTGGCGGCGTACCACTCAGCGATGAAGAGGTTGAAAAAGTCAGTATAACCGATGCCAGTGGTTTTCCCTTTTGCTGGGAAGCCATGGCGAGGCGCGAGTTGCGTGCCGACCCATCAATTGTCGATTAATTTTTATAGGGAAGGATGATGAGTTTACACATTACCCCACTTAACAATGTCGGTATCGAAGTGTCTGGCTTCGATCTTAATGCACCCATTAGCAGCGAAATTCAGGCCAAATTAAAAGAACTCTGGTACGAGCATGCCATCATTGTTTTTCGTGACCAAGATATTAGCCCTGAAACTCAGATTGAATTCAGCCGTATCTTTGGACCGCTGGAAATGCACCCCTTAAAGGCAAACACCTCGGAAGAATACCCCGAGTTGTTCGTGCTGGAAAACGGCGGCGACAAAGATAAATTTTTCACCGGCTTCTATCAAGGTGAAGAAATTGTCGGGCGTTTAGATTGGCATATGGATCTACACTACACAGCCCGCCCCAATCATGGCGCACTACTGCGCGCGGTGGTCGTCGCAGAAGAAGATGGCCTCACCGGTTTTGGAGATCTAGCTAAGGCCTATGACGCACTGGATGACCACACCAAGGCCTTACTTGAAAAACTGGAAGTTGCTTATAGCTTTAGCATGCAGCGTCGCCATATGCGCTATGTGAGCCTGGACGGTTATCAACCTGGCCCCTATAGCCCGAAAATCCCCGCCGATGTTGGTTTCCCCGATTTTTCTGATGCTGTTTATCCCGCTGTCGTCACTCACCCTATCAGTGGCCGTAAAATCCTCGAGGTCGTAGAGCAGTTTCTGGACCGAGTCATTACCCCGCAGCAGTTTGGCCTGTCTAATGACGAGTCCATCGAGCTACTGGAGCGATTAGTGGCGCATACCCAAAAACCGGAGTTCACCTATTTTCATCAATGGCGGGAAGGCGACATGGTGCTCTGGGACAACTGGCGGGCAATGCATTGCACTACTGGCACCAAGCCCGGTATTAAACGGGTCATTAATCGCACCACTATTGCAGGTGATATTGCTTTGGGTCGTGTACTAACAACCGAATAGATGGAGGGTGAAAAAAGGGGCGTTAATTCGTCCTACATACTTGGTTTATTATCACCACCTGACAATAATCACTCCCGAGGTAGTTAATGAATAAACTCGATCTTTCCAATATCGCCGACAGAACATTCCCTCTTATCCTCAGGCAGCAGGCTCAACAAAACGGTGACACAGCATTCTTGGTAACCGATACCACTCGTATTAGCTTTGCCCAAGCCGAGACGATAAGTGATTGCCTGGCTGCTGGCCTGCAGGGGCTAGGCATTGGTAAAGGTGATATCGTTTCCTTGTTTCTAGGCAGTCGCCCAGAGGTGGTATTACTGGCTTTGGCGATCAACAAGCTAGGGGCACTCTGGACACCGATCAATGGCGACTATAAAGGACAATGGCTACTCGACAATCTGCAGATGTCACGCGCCAAAATACTGATCACTGATGATCAGTATCAATGCCGAATTGCCGAGATAGAAGACCAACTTGAAATTGAGACTATCGTACTCGTGGGCGATCTTGAGGCAAGCGCATTAAAGAGCCCGATTGACTATCAGCAGTTACTCGACCACCCACCTGCTGCATTGGATTATGGCAACCTGCACTATGGAGATAACTGCGCCATCCTCTGGACCTCAGGCACCACCGGAAAATCCAAAGGTGTATTACAAAGCTATAATTGCTGGATACGCCCAATTGTTGACGGCTGCAGTCTGCAGTATAACTCACAGTCCGGCGACAGTATTTATTGCGTGTTGCCGCTGTTCCATACCGCCGCCTGGATTACCTCAATCTATCGCGCCCTTATCGAGGGTATTCCCTGCATCATTGAGCCGCGTTTTTCCGTCACCACATTTTGGCAGCGGATTAAATATTTTGGTGCCACCCAAACATTCCTGCTAGGGGCAATGGGGGCATTTCTGCTTAACGCACCCGAGCGCGATGATGATAGCGATACGCCTTTGCGGCTTGCCCAGATTGTGCCACTGGCTCCAAACCAATGGCCGATCTTCGAACAGCGCTTTGGCCTGCAACTGGTCCGGGCCGGTCTGGGACAAAGTGAGTGCCAGCTGGTTATGACACAATTGGAAAATCGCGAAGATGTCCCCGTCTATGCCCTTGGTTTTCCGGCTGACGACACCCTTGTGTATTTACTTGATGATGAGGGCCATGAAGTAGCCAGCGGTGAAGTTGGCGAGATTTGTATCAAACCATTACAGCCCTATGTGCTCTTTAATGGTTATTTCGACAACCCCAAAGCCACCGCTGAGGCCTACTTCGGTGACTATTACCGCACCGGTGATCTGGCTAAGCAAGACCCTGTCAGTGGTGCCTATTTTTATGCCGACCGCAAGAAAGACGCCCTGCGTTTTGCCGGTCGAAATATTTCAACGCTTGAGGTCGAGAGTGTTGTGCGCAGGCACCCGGGAATTCAGGATGTCGCGGCCTTCGGCATACCTTCAGAGCAAGTCGAGAGCGAACAGGAGCTAAAGCTCAATATTATCTTGAAACAGGGGTGTGTCTGTACTGCTGAGGAACTGTGCCGTTTTATTAATGACAATGCCCCGCACTACTTTGTGCCCCGCTATCTGGACTTCGTTGACGCACTTCCCTACACCCCTACCAACAAAGTGCAGAAGTTTAAGTTGCGTGCAGAGGGACTGGGCGAACAGACCTGGGATTTGAAACGGTCAGGCTACCGGGTTCAGCGCTAATTATAATTGATGGAAGTGATTAGCATTACGCCCGGTTTCCATTCGGCGCGCTCTACGGCGTCCAAAACGGAAAGCACCCTATCACCCCTCAGACAATGTCTCGCTAAGTATGTGTCAGCTTATCGAGCCGAGCGCACCACCCATTCTTACCGGGCTACCCGCTACCAGGTCCTCACTCCACTGGATGCTGTCCTCGGGAAACAATAAAATAACCGTAGAGCCTAACTTGAATCGGCCCATTTCATCGCCGCGGTTCAGCTCGATGGCCATATTTTTCGGGTCGTAGTTGGTGGTGACAATAGTCCTTGGGGGCGGGGCAACCTGGCCAGCCCAAACGGTTTCGATGGCTGCGACAATCATAGCTCCCACCATCACTAGCGCCATCGGTCCGGCCGCGGTGTCGAAGTGACACACAAGCCTTTCGTTACGGGCGAAGAGGCGAGGAACCTGTTCGGCTGTGGTGGTGTTGACTGAAAATAGCTGACCTGGGATATAGGTCATAGACGTCAGCGTACCGGCTAAGGGCATATGGACCCGGTGGTAATCGCGCGGTGACAGGTAGATCGTTGCGAAACGGCCATTATTGTATGCAGATACTTGTTCTGGTGGGCCACCAAGTAGTTCAGCGGCACTAAAATACTGGCCCTTAGCCTGAAAGATACGCCCCTGACTGATGTTGCCGATTTGGCTTATGGCGCCGTCTGCCGGACTGATCAGTGATGCATCGTTGCCGGCAAGTGGCCGTTGTCCTTCCGCGAGTGCCCGGGTAAAAAAACTGTTAAAGTTTTCATAGGCGCGCGGGTTGGGGTTGGCCGCCTCGCTCATTTCTACCCGATATTGCTTGATAAAAGCAGCAATCAACCAGTCTTTCAACCAAGTGATACGGGTCTCCGCCAGCCAGCCTACCCAACGGGACAGCTCGTGCTGTGGTAGCACGTGCTGGACGAGAACGAAGAGTTTATCCAGCATGGTGTTTACTCGCCGCCCGTCTCGATTGGGGTATCTTTGTCGTTGCCCCACTCCGACCACGAGCCGTCATAGCCTTTGATCGAGGGGTAACCCAGTATTTTCATGACCAGATAAGCCAGGGCCGAACGATGGTGAGAGTGGCAGTACGTGACGATATCCTTGTCGGGAGTAAGCCCCGCTTCGGACAGGCGTGAACGCAGTTGCTCCAGATCGGTCAGGCGTGAATCTCGCTCCTGGTCGATCAGTTCCAGCCAGTCTATATTGATGGCGCCAGGGATGTGGCCACTGCGCTCTGATACCACTTTCTCGCCGCTGTATTCTTCTGCTGAGCGTGTGTCCCAAATGGCGAAGCCGGGATCTTCCAGGCGTTTGGTGATGTCTGCAAGGTGGGCGATGGGTGCTTCGTCGATGGTAAACGCGTACTTGGTTGT
>JBLHKV010000119.1:0-11108 GCA_047618115.1 Halieaceae bacterium
CAACCGCCAATACGTCAGTACGGGTAACTTGAGCACAGACAATCGGGTGTCGCTTTTTTTCATGGACTACCCCAACCGCACCCGCCTTAAAATGCTCGGCAGAGTACGCACCATCGGGCTCGACGAAGCAGAGCTGTTGGCGCAACTGGAAGACGATGACTACCCGGCGCAGGTTGAACGCGGCTTTATCATAGAAGTAGAAGCCTTCGACTGGAATTGCCCCCAGCACATCACTCCCCGCTTTACCGAGGCGGATATAAAAGATCACATCGCATCCCTGAAGACGGAGAATCGCCGTCTCAAAGCGCTAGTCGCCAGCGCCAAGAATTCGCCACCTAAATCAGCAATATCACCTGCAAAAAATGCGCTGGAAACACTAGGGGCGGGACCACTGGAATTGATAATCAGCGGTGTACGCGATCTTGCACCGAGAGTACGTGCGTTCGAACTGCGTAACCCTAACGGTGACGAACTACCGGCGGTGGAACCAGGCTCTCATCTGCGAGTTCCCGTGCGCCTGCCGTCGGGAGAGGTTGTCGATCGCCACTACTCTATTGCGTCGAATTCAGAACACCGCGACGCTTACGAAATCGCCGTACTCCGCGAAGAGGAAGGGAGCGGCGGTTCAGTCGCGGTCCATGACAGTTACCAACTCGGTACTCGTTTGAACATAGACATGCCTGGCAATCACTTCGGCCTGCATGACGATGAACACCCGGCACTGCTTATAGCGGGTGGCATCGGGATCACACCGATCAAGTCGATAGCCGCGGCACTAGCGGCTCGAGGTAGCGACTTTACATTGCACTATGCCGGGCGTAGCTCTGCTGAGATGGCTTATCGCGAACAACTCGAGCGTCAGCTGGGAGATCGCATAAGCGTATACAGCAGCGCCAACGGTGAACGTCTGGATATCCCGGCATTACTGGCCAGCGCTCCAGATAACGTTGTCATCTACATCTGTGGACCCAAACGTTTGATAAGCGCGGTAACGGACACAGCAAAAGAAATCGGCATTGCCCGCGATCAACTTCGCCTAGAGTTATTCGAATAGCGCAATAAAGCGTTATACAAAAAAGGAAATACCATCATGAATACCATCCGACTTTACCGACATGCTCTGTCTGGCCATTCTCACCGCGCACAGTTGCTACTTTCTCTACTAGGTCTTAACGCCGAATTAGTAGACGTCGACCTGGCCGCAGGCGAGCACAAGCAATCCGAATTCCTGGCACGAAACCGCTTCGGTCAGGTGCCAGTATTGGAGGATGACGATGTTGTAATCGCCGACTCCAATGCCATTTTGGTATACCTTGCAAAGAAGTACGACACCAACAAGACCTGGTCACCAGTCGAGCCCGTGGCAGCAGCGGAAGTTCAGCGTTTCTTGTCGCAAGCAGCCGGTCAGGTTGCCTACGGACCCGCCGCAGCGAGATTGGTCAACGTATTCGGTGCCGCTCTCGATCACCAGCGAGCCATTGCAATTGCACACAATCTGCTCGGTATTTTAGAGTCGTATTTGGAAGGACGCGAATGGCTGGTGGGAAATAACCCAACCATCGCCGATGTCGCGAACTACGCCTATATCGCGCACGCCCCAGAGGGCGATGTGTCGCTGCAGGACTATCCAAATGTACGCAATTGGCTGGGTCGAATAGCAGCATTACCAGGCTTCGTGCCGATGCAGGCAACAGCGGTTGGACTCGCGGCATAAACGTTACCGGTGTAGTAGAACCAGGCGGTACTGCCATCTCTGACGATGGCACCCGCTGTTGCTCCTTCAATATCGACACTCTGCCCGCTGATTTAAATCCCCTAACGAATTTTATACCGAATGTGATGCACCATAGCCCAACCGCTTACTAACCAGATACATCGGCCCCAGGCTCAACAGAAATAGAATGCAGGTGAACCAGATAACGGCGTTGTAGTTGCCGTCGATAAGAAGAAAGGCTGCCAAAGCCGGGCCAGCAGAGTTCCCCAGTAAGTTGGTGAACTGGCCGGCTACTACGACCGACCCAGAACTGTCCAGATCAGCCTGCATACTGAGAAAGTAAGGCCAGGCAAAAGCCCAGGCCACCGACCAGACAATGATGCCAACCCAGTAGCCTGCTTCAGAAGGGAAATAGATCAGCGTGAGCATAGCCAGTATCTGCACCGCGATACCGCATACAAGCGGTTTCAGATGCCCGTATCGGTCTTGCAGCCAGACCACTAAACCCGCACCCAGCACACCGCAGATATTGGCCAAGGTCAGCACCGTGCCAACCTCCTCCCAACTCATCGCCCTGTTAAGACCAATGCGTTCCGAATAGGCGTAGATAGCAGCATTGGCCGCGCCATAAATAGTCAAACCCAGGAGTGAGAGAAGTGCTACTGGCTTTATTATCAGGCGCCACTCAACCTGCTGCACACTACTCGAGATGGCACCAACAGCCTCGGGGATTTTATAGTTTGATAATAGCGGAACCAATAGTAGCAAAACCAGTTCCAGCCCAACCAAAAGTTGCATAAACCCACTAAACCCAATATCTGGCAATATGCCAGGGAGCAAGAAAAAGGCGAAGGCCGGCAGCAGAAACTGAAAGCCAATATAAATACCGTAACCCTTATCCGAGTGATCCAACCGGGCGATCGCTGCGACAACCGCCGCCTGCACCGCGCCCCCGGCCATACCCGACATAAATCTCAGTACGGAGAAGGTATAAATACCGTTAAGGTAGATAGAAAGAACATCGAATATTGCGAGGCTTACCAGCCCTATGCCTGCCACCGTCGCGATCGACCAGTGCTTGATCCTGAAAGAGGAAATCAGGGTCATCAAGGTCACTCCGGCAAGGTTGATACTAACAATCCAACCCGCTGTGTCCTCGGCAAAACCGAGGTGGTCGACGTAGGTGCCCACCATCAGTGGCAATATCATCAGTGGATAAAGTGCTACCGTAGCAATGGCGCTGATAGCGCACAGACTCCGACTGCCGCCGGGGTTTAGCTTCGCATACAAGTTACGGTTCATGTGGATACCGATTGGAGCCGAGGACTTTCGATGCCGGCATGTCTCACAACAATAGTGGCGTTAGCATAACCAGGCCAAAGCCAGCGACGCTGGCAACGGCGGCGCGTGTTAAAACTCTCACATTTATTTTGGATAGTTCCTGCAGCGGATCACCCCCGCGATTGACTTGAAACAGCACCGGCCATTCAATCACCGACCCAAAAATAAAGCTGGCCAAACCACCTGCCAGGATCGCAGTACTCCCCACTTGATCGGGTGTAGTAAGCTGCCAGAGTACCCCGACAGATATCAGACCACCCAGAGTGCCCGCGATACTCATAAACATAAACTTGGCGAGGCTGTTGTCCGGAAACTTCCAGTCAAACACAAATGGCCCAACACGCTCGGGAATGGTGTAACTCCCGCTGCACAGTTTCGCGGCAAGATAGTGGCTCCATTCATGGCTGAGATTAACTGTAATAAAACCTGCTATGGCACCGACAATCACATTACTGACAGCGGCAATTTTCCACTGTGTCAAAAGCATCCAGCTATTGCTGGCGTAAAACAAACCAAAAGACAGTAGCCAGACTCCCATATGGGTTCCAAACAACCTCACCAGCCTGATGGCGCTGGGCGGCATCACCTTTTTTACGGATGCATCATTTCGCATCTCACTCACTACGCATTTGCGCCGCCCCGGTGATAGCGGGCAGATCCAATAGTGTGACAATTCCAGCCATTCCATCGCAAACACCTGGAATCGCGTTGACTATCCAGGCGGCTGCAGATGAGTTACCGCCCCCTGCTGGCCCGTTCTCCACAGGGTCGTGGCCGTGGACGCTTAACTCAAGGGTTGGGCTACCGCTGATGATGAGTTGGTGACACCCACTGCCAACAGGCGGGTAGGGCCAATCGGGGGCACAGCGATCGTCAATGCGCGTTATGTGCTCGACCACGTAGAGTGCCCGCCCCCCGACCATCCCTTTGATCTCAAAACGGAAAGCACCTTGGGTACCCTTTTCAAACACGCCCATACCTGGAATATCAATTGTTGCGTCCAGCGGCAGGCGTTCCACCACCACTTCGACAGTCTCGACTGCTTTGCCCATGGCACGTCCCACGATATGTAGCATCGGGCCCCAGACCATTTCAATGGCGAAATCGTGGAGCATCAAAGGTGTATCTTCCATCGAACCGCCGAAGCCAATCACCTCCCGAACAACCTGGGGCTGATCGTAAAGCGCATAATTGAATATCTCCCGGCTGCGTATTTCACTGATATCGGCGCAGGCACCGCTAACGGCAATCGGTAGCATGTCCATCGCCCAACCGGGATCTATCCCCGACACAAATAGGGATGCACCTGTGTCGCGGCAAGCTGAGGTAATAACGTCGGTGATTTCGCGACTCGTAGATATAGGGTCGAGAAAACTGTAAAAAGCCGATGAAACTACATTTATGCCCGAGCGCAGGCACCTCAGTAGGTCATTCATGGCCTGTTCCGGTCGAATATCTGCCGTGGCCGTGTAGACCACCACGTCGGGGTTTAGACTCAATACGTCATCGCTTTGGTCACTGGCGATTATCCCGCAGCTGGCTACCCCCGCAATGTCCCCGGCATCTATGCCGACTTTATCAGGGTTTGCTACGATGACGCCGACTAGCTCGAGATCTCTATGGCTTAGAATCGCCCTGATCGCGGGCCTGCCAACATTGCCCGTTCCCCACACTACTACCCGTTTTGGCTCCATGCAGACTCCTAATTATTGATAATAGAGAGAATACGTCATTTGGCATGCAATGGGGACTTGGCTATTCGAACTGCTGCAATCGCACTGCTGCCCTTCACTGCTCCGGATATCAGGCGATTATCCAGCCACATGATGAAGGCGAAAAATCGGTGCAGTAGTCTTTGAATACGACCCTGAGGCGGTTTGAGAATAAGACCTCGTTGAATACCCAGTGCCGACATACAGCGTGCAGGTAAGTACAGAAAGTGAAAAAAATACTTGTTCAACAAAGTCGTGTGACCCATTTCACCGATCAGTGAGTCCAGCATCTGCAAGTCATAACGTCTAAAATGACCGTAGTATTGGTCAAAATCTGACCACAGTTCTGAGCACGCTGGCACCGTGATTATAAGTGTATGTGTCGACGGAAATTCTTGCAGTATATTCTCAATGAATTCTTGCTCATTCTCGATGTGTTCGATGACGTCCAGCAACAAGATGACTTCAGTGGCATCTCGCTCCTCCTGTGACAGCGCAGCGGCGTCAGTTCCCGTGCGTACCCTCGAACTGACTTCAACAAGAGGCTCCACGTCTGCAAGCTCAACGCCCATGGCATTAATACCATACTCCTGCAGGCCCTTTACCACTGCACCACGTCCGCATCCAATTTCCAGAATACGAGCCTGCGTCAAGTTCAGCTCCTTCAGCTGATCGGCGATATGCCTGCAACGACTTGAGTTCCACCAGTGGGCGTCGATGCCAATGGGGTAACCCTCATCGTACTGTTGCTGGGAATAGGCTGTTCTTGTCTGGGATTCGCTCACGTCTGGGATGTTATAGACCCGCCTTTCATGTTGTAAAGGATTATTCGACTCGCGCTGATAGTTGGCTTAGTATTTTGCAATGACAATTACTCCAGATGCCGCCGCGTCGAACTCGACACTTTGCCCTATGTGCCAACATCAGGGAATCGAATTGCTGACCGATGGGGTTAAGGATTTTGAATATCTCTCTCCAGGTACTTACGCTTGGGTGCGATGTACGCGTTGTGAACTGGTGCGGGTGAATCCGATACCCGATGCGGAGCAGCTGACACTGGCTTATCCCCCACACTACCATTCCTACCAGGAGCCTGAGTCTGCAATCACTCGCTGGTTGATGTCCCTTTCATTGAACGCACAATCCAGACAGTTTTGCAGCTATTTGAGCGACGGGGATGCGGTACAGGAAATAGGCTGTTCCACCGGTGTGTTGCTGGAAGCCATTGGGCAGCGTGGCAACTATGAGTTAAACGGAGTTGAATATCAGGCGGCCTCAGCCGCTATCGCACAAAGCAAGGGGCTGTCGGTGCAATGTGGTTCCTTTGAGGATTGCTCGATACCAAGCGACCACTTTAATCTGATAATCATGCAGCATGTATTGGAACATGTGACCGAGCCCCGGCTTACGCTTGAAAAGTGTGTTGCAGCTCTGCAAAGCGGTGGTCACCTGGTCGGAGAACTGCCTAATTACGACTGTTGGGATGCGGCCCTGTTTGGACGCTATTGGGGCGGAGGCCACGCGCCGCGACACATCTGGCATTTCACGCCAGACTCTCTGTCCGCGGCACTGAACGCCGCGGGATTTACCGATATACAGATCCGTCCCTCGTTGCATACGGGTCACTGGGCTTGCTCCTTCCAGAATTACTTTCGAAGAAACCGCTCGGATAGCACTGGCCTGAAAAATGGTAGAGCGTGGTACTACCCCTTGTTTCTCTTGGCGACAATACCGATCAATATGCTGCAAATGCTATTCAAAAAAACCGGCATCATACAATTTGAGTGTACCAAGCCGTGAATTACCTCGACTATGAACCAAAAATCGATCGAGAAGTGCTGCGCGAGCTATCGAGGAAAGATGCTGCGCGCTCAACTTTCTACCTGTTGCTTCTCGCTGGTGTAGCACTCGGGTCATTCTCGCTATTGGTATTACTACCTTCATTGGCAAGCTTTGTTATTGTCTTTTTGGTGATTGGCGTGCTGCAACACCACCTGCTGATCGTTCAGCATGAAGCCCTCCACCTCTTCTTGTTTAATGACCGCAGGGCCAACGAATATATAGGCGCGGTTGTTTCCTACCTGATTGGATTTACCATGCGGTATCGCAAGCTCCATTTCAGCCATCACCGGCAGTTGGGGGGGGTGGGCGATCCCGACCTGCACAACTATGAGTTAACGCCGCTAACGTCAGCCCACCTCAGGAAAATGCTGTTGCTCAATCTCACAGGTATTGCAGCGATTACGCAGTTTTTCAGGCAGTCGATCGGGACGAAAAATGTAACCGAGAATGAGTCGTTTGACTGGGGTGTACTCGGTATAGTATTCACACAGTTACTTTTGCTGGTCGGGTTCTATGCCGTCGGGCACGTGCAATATTATTTCGTATTCTGGTTGCTGCCACTTATCACCATTGCCAAAACCATTACCAATTTTCGCAATATGGCAGAACACTTATTAATGCAGGGAAACACCCGCTACAGAACTATTTTATGTGGCGGGGTGGAAAAACTGATTTTCGCACCGCTAAATTTCAATTATCACGCCGACCATCACCTGTGCTTATCGGTCCCCTACCAGAACTTACCTCAACTCCACGAGTATCTGAGTAAGCTGGACGACTACCGCGATTATGTGGATGTGCGAACAGGCTACATTTCAACGATCAGAGACGCGCTAGGAAAAACCGCTCTGTAAGTAAAGCGGTGACGGCTAATACCGGGTACCGGCGGCTACTCCCTGTGGAAAGAGCTCGTCAATTCTCGTCAGTTCTTCTGCGCTGAAACTCACCTCGATGGAACCAGCGTTATCCTCCAGATACTTAATACGCTTGGTACCGGGAATTGCGGTGACGTTATCACCACGATTAAGTACCCAAGCCAGCGCCAACTGCGCTGGACTAATACCCTTCTCGGCGGCGATCTTTTTCACGTGCTCGGCAACAGCAAGGTTCTGTTCCAGGTTGTCGCCACTAAAGCGAGGGCTCGCCAGGCGCCAATCATCGGCCTCGAGCTCGTCCCTCGAGGTAATGCTGCCAGTGAGAAAACCTCGACCCAATGGACTGTAGGCGACAAAACCGATACCCAGATCGCGCGTCGTCTGCAGGATGTCGTCCTCTACTTCACGCGACCACAGGGAGTATTCGGTTTGTAGTGCCGAGATGGGAGCTTCCCGGTGGGCTCGCTTTAGCTGCTCACTGGTGGCCTCGGACAGACCCAAATACTTAACCTTACCCGCTTTCACAAGGTCAGCCATCGCCCCAACAGTCTCCTCGATTGGCACCGCTGGGTCGACCCGATGTTGGTAATACAGGTCAATGCACTCAACCCCCAGTCGTTGCAAAGATGCATCGCAGGCTTCCCGCACTCTTTCCGGGCGGCTGTTCAGGGCTACGCCCCCGTCTGCATCGCGGAGGATGCCAAATTTGGTCGCGATTTCAATATCGTCACGGCGCTGGCTCAGTATTTTGCTGAGTAGTTCCTCGTTGGTATACGGGCCATAAATGTCAGAGGTATCCCAAAAGCTAACTCCCAGATCCAGAGCTCGGTTCAAGGTTGCAATATTTTCCAACTCGTTCGTAGTTCCATAAAACTCGGACATGCCCATGCAGCCCAGCCCCAACCTGGATATCTTCAGACCCTGCGTGCCAAGTGGTATACGATTCATGCGATTTTCCCAGTATGATATGTTGGCGTAGTTTACGCGGGTACTCGCTTAACGTCAGTCTACTAGATTCTCAGCAAATTCAATTTTCAATGTTGATCAAACTATAGTTAATATCTACTGTGCCCCGCTCTGCTCCGTCACTGAGCGAATGGTTCGACCGAGCCAAATGTAGCCGCTGATACCAACGATAATATTTGCTCCGGCGGCGCCCACAAACAAACCCGACAGACCAAAAAAATGCTGTCCAAGCCAGGCTAGTGGTAATAAAACAAAGATCGCGCGCAGAGCAGACAACAGCACCGCGCGACCGGGTAAATCCAGGCCATTGAATGCCGCACAAGCACACATGACCATCCCGTAACCGCCATAGCTCAACGGCATAATCATCAGATAACTGGAGCTAACCAAGAGGGAAGCGTCCGAGTCGGTAAACAGCCGCGACACGCCCTCCCCCACTAAAGCCAGAATCGCGGCCAGTACCAGTCCGAACATCAGCGCGAACCTGCCAATCAAGCCGCGCACTAATTCTAAGCGATGATAAATACCGGCACCAAAATTCTGTCCAATAATCGGGCTGGTAACGGCAGATAGTGCATAAAAAGCAATAAGTGCTACCGGTTCAATGCGCATGGCAATACCGAGCCCTGCAACCGCCGGAGCGCCATATTGGGCAACCAGGGTAACTATCACGGAGTTGCTCAGGGGCACGATGGTGTTGGTCAGAGTAGCCGGCAATCCTATTCTGAGCACACGACGCCAGGACGCAAACACTACAGCTACTGGTACTTTAAGGGTTGCCAACACACCCAGCCTGAAGTGCAGGTATACCAAGGTTCCAATCATGACCGTTACGTTGGACAACAGTGTCGCCAGTGCCGCACCGGCCATTTCCAGTCGCGGCATACCGAAGAGTCCAAAAATAAGTATTGGGTCCAGGATCAGGTTAAGTAGCGCTGCAAGCGCGATGACCTTCCCCTCCAACATGGTGTTGCCACGCGCGCGCATGGACGCCAGACAAACCCAGTACACCGCTGCAGCAGGCATAGCCAGATACCAGATCCCCATGTAGTCCGCGATCAGCGGCAACAATTCCTCACCAGCGCCCAGCAAAGGAAAAACCTTAGTGATGGTCAGCAGGCCGAGCAGTGCCAGTCCGACAGAAGTCAATCCCGCCAGTAGCGCGGTATCGGTGGTAAGTCTACGGGCACCGGAAGTATCTCCGCCTCCGATAGACCTCGATATCGTCGATGCGGCCCCCGCCTCAAAGCCAATATTAACGCTGGTTAGCAACCAGATAGCGGGGAAGCAAAAACTCATGGCAGCCAGCTGTGCTGCGCCCAACTGAGCTACAAAAAGCAGGTCCACCGCATCGAAGGAGATGATGGCTATCAACCCCATCGCCATGGGAGTGGCTTGGCGACGCAGATGTCCGCCGACTGGGCCCTGGGTCAGGTCTTGCGCCAAATTGCTGTTCTCCGACTAAACCCTGATAATCGCTATGCTATATGTGAGTTGATCACTTCGATTTAACACTTTACTTCAAGCTCTTTGCTAACGCGAGAGCTCTTGAGATTGCTTCCCATACGACTCAACGGGGGTGGCATGCCAGCGTAATTATAGCGACGAGGCAGACATCAATTGTCAGCAGCGCTGGAGTGCTATACGCTGCCAAAGAGCTTCCAATTCCCAAAGGAGAATAACCAAGCATGGAACTCTCTGACGTTATGCGTACAACTTTTGCCTGTAGGGAATTCACCGATGAGCAAGTGCCACAGGATGTGCTGCACCGCATCGTCGATTATGCCCGATTCGCCCCGAGCGGAGGTAATCGACAGGGGTGGCGTATCATCAATGTAACCGACCCTTCGAAAAAGGAGCGGCTTGCTCAACTATCGCTGCCAACTGCGACTCGCTATCTTCTCCAGATGAATGCCGGGGAAAACCCGCTCAATACCATAGACCTAAGCTCTGTCACTGATGATCAGGTGGCGCAAGCAGAAGCTCCTGAGTGGTTGGTCGCACACATAAAAAATGCACCAACCCTGTTGGTTATTACCGTTAACCTGGCGATGATCGCGAGTATGGATAAAGACCTCGACCGCATCGGCTTGGTAACTGGTGGTTCGATCTATCCATTGGCCTGGAATATTCTGCTTGCGGCCCGCAATGAAGGTTACGGGGGAACGATGACCACTTGGGGCGTTGCCGAGGAAGCAGACGTTAAGGCTTTACTCGACATACCCGACAATTGGGCCGTGGCAACAATCATGCCTTTGGGCAAACCTGTAAAACAGTTGACCAAGCTAAGGCGCAAGCCCGTCGAGGAAATACTTTTTACAGATGGCTGGAACGGCGACTGCGGCTGAAATGATCAGGGGCCGCGTGCGCTATTATGCAAAAATGGTGGGGTTAGTTCAGCTCGTTTACCGCCCTCCAGGCCATCATCATGGCAGTCTTGGCATCGGATTCGGGCGCAGAGTCACAATTGGCAACGGTAATTCGGCCAAATGGTTGGCGTCCTATCTTTGTAGAATTTCCCGGCCCGCCAATTGAATAACCATGAGCCCATCGGTTCACAGATATGCTGGCAACATCCCGATCGAAATCAAATAGTTCAGCCGGGAACATACCGCTGAGGTGCTTCCGGATCTCATCTTCATAGTCATTAAACTGCAG
>JBLHKV010000120.1:0-10980 GCA_047618115.1 Halieaceae bacterium
GGGCGATTTACGCCGCTTAGTATTCCCAACGCGGCCGCGGTTGCTCCACGCCCTTACTCGCAGTGCCGGTAGGCTTGTAGATAACTCTCCTCACTGCCAAAATGCGTTTTTTTGGTTGAGCTGGACTTGAGGAAAATTATGGAGCCGATTTCGATGGCGCAGGTGGCTGAAATTATAGCTGCACACAGCGAGCGTGAGGGTGCTTTACTGCCCATTTTGCACGCCATCCAAAACGCTGCGGGACACATTCCCGCGGAGTCGGTGCCGCTGATAACCCGGGCACTGAAAATATCCCGCGCCGAGATTCAGGGCGTCATCAGCTTTTATCACGACTTCAAAGAACAGCCCGGCGGCAGACATCAGGTACAACTGTGTCGAGCCGAGTCCTGCCAGGCGATGGGTGGCCGGGCAATTGAAGCCCGCGTCAAAGAGCAACTGGGTATCGATTTTAACCAGACTACCGAGGACGATGAGGTCAGCCTGGAACCCATCTATTGCTTTGGCAATTGCGCGTGCTCTCCCGCCATTCGTATCGATGGCAAGCTGTATGGACGAGTCGGACCAGCACAGCTCGACGAGCTACTGGGCAATCTGCTCCCTGGCCTGCTCCCCAATCGGGACCAATGACCATGAGCGCTACTATTTATATACCCCGGGATTCGGGCACAGCATCGGTAGGCGGGGAAGCCGTAGCGGCAGCAATAAGCGCCGAGCTTACCGCGCGCGGACTGGATGTAGAGTTGGTGCGCAACGGCTCGCGCGGACTGTACTGGCTGGAGCCGATGATTGAAGTCGACTGGGGACAGGGACGGTACGCCTTCGGCCCGGTTAGCGAGGCAGATGTAGCCACCCTTTTTGAGGCAGATTTTCTCGCGGGCGGCAGTCACCCGCTTGGGCTTGGTGTTACCGCCGATATTCCCTATCTGAAAAATCAGCAGCGACTAACGCTGGCCCGAAACGGTCTTGGCGACCCGCTGTCACTGGAAAACTACCGGGCTCACGACGGCCTGACAGGGCTACGCGCCGCCATCGAGGCAGGTGATCAGGCTATTATCGATGAGATAAAAGGCTCGGGACTACGCGGTCGCGGCGGAGCTGCGTTTCCCACGGGAATTAAATGGCAGACGGTACTCGACCAGGGTCCGGGTCAAAAATACATTGTCTGCAATGCCGACGAGGGCGATTCGGGAACATTCGCCGACCGCATGCTGATGGAAGGTGATCCCTTCTGCCTGCTGGAGGGTATGGCAATAGCCGGACTCGCCGTGGGCGCCGACCGCGGCTATATTTACCTGCGCTCCGAGTACCCCGACGCCCACGCTACTCTGGAACGAGCGATCGCCCTCGCGAAAGACGACGGCTGGCTGGGAGACAATATTCTCGACAGCGGCAAGAACTTCGATGTCGAAGTGCGCCTGGGTGCCGGGGCCTATATCTGCGGAGAAGAAACTGCACTACTGGATTCCCTAGAAGGCAAGCGCGGCATGATTCGCGCCAAGCCGCCACTGCCCGCTATCGTCGGTCTGTTCGGCCAACCCACCGTGATCAACAACGTCATTTCGCTGGCCAGCGTACCCACTATTATGTCGAAGGGCGCGGCCTGGTATCAGGACTACGGTCAGGGTCGTTCGCGGGGCACCATAACGCTGCAACTGGCGGGTAATCTGCGGCGTCCCGGCCTGGTGGAGCTAGCCTTTGGTGCTAGTTTGCAAACACTTCTAAATGACTTTGGCGGCGGCACCGCTAGCGGTCGACCTATTCGAGCGGTACAGCTCGGCGGGCCCCTGGGGGCTTACCTGGCCGCGGATCAGTTTGATACCGCGCTGGATTATGAAGAGATGGCCGCGGTCGGTGGCATGTTGGGCCACGGTGGGGTCGTTGTGTTTGACGACACGGTGGATATGTCCAGCCAGGCCCGCTTCGCGATGGAGTTTTGTGCGGTTGAGTCCTGTGGTAAATGCACTCCCTGTCGAATTGGCTCCACGCGCGGCGTAGAGGTAATCGACCGCATTCGCGCCGGCACCGATGTTTCGAGCAATATGAGCTTGCTCACCGAGCTGTGTGAAACTATGGAACAAGGCTCCCTGTGCGCGATGGGTGGACTGACTCCAGCACCAGTGATGAGCGCCCTGCGGCGTTTTCCCGAAGACTTTTCAAACGACTTGCTAGCGGTTACTGTTACCGACTGATCCGGCCTACCGATCAGTCAGAGGAATACACTATGTTACAGCACTACGAACCCAGTAAAGATTACGGAACCCCCAAACAACCGGGCGAAGCGACGATCTCCCTGACTATCGACGGCCAGCAGGTTTCAGTGCCCGAGGGCACCTCGGTAATGCACGCTGCCAGTATGCTGGATATTAACGTGCCCCGCTTGTGCGCCACCGATTCACTGGAGGCGTTTGGCTCCTGTCGGCTCTGTCTGGTGACTATTGAGGGCATGAAGGGCTATCCGTCCAGTTGCACCACGCCGGTTGCCGCGGGCATGAGCGTCACGACACAGACCAGCCATCTGGCTAAGCTGCGTCGCAATATCATGGAACTGTACATCTCCGATCATCCGCTGGATTGCCTGACGTGTAGCGTCAACGGCAACTGTGAACTACAAGATGCCGCCGGCCAGGTCGGTCTGCGCGAAGTTCGCTACGGTTACGAGGGCGAAAATCATCTGGACGCGGTCGTCGATACGTCCAACCCCTATTTCACCTTTGATCCCGCCAAGTGCATTGTTTGCAGCCGCTGTGTAAGGGCGTGTGACGAGGTTCAGGGAACCTTCGCACTCACTATCGGTGGGCGCGGCTTTGATTCAAAGGTTGTGGCGGGTCAGAACGACAGCTTCATGGCTTCAGATTGCGTATCCTGCGGCGCCTGCGTGCAGGCCTGCCCCACCGCCACCCTGGTGGAAAATTCGGTGAAAGAATTTGGTCAGGGCGATCACTCGGTGGTCACCACCTGCGCCTATTGCGGGGTCGGTTGCTCGTTCACCGCAGAGGTACAGGGCTCTCGGGTCGTGAACATGGTCCCCAATAAAGATGGTGGCGCCAACAATGGCCACGCCTGCGTCAAGGGCCGCTTTGCATTTGGCTACGCTACCCACCCGGATCGAATCACCAGCCCGATGATCCGCGATCGCATCGATCAACCCTGGCGCGAGGTCAGCTGGGAAGAGGCCTTTAGTTTTGCAGCTGGAAAAATACAGACCATTCAAAAGCAATACGGGCGAAACTCCGTCGGTGGCATTACCTCCTCGCGCTGCACCAACGAAGAGACCTACCTGGTGCAAAAGCTGGTGCGGGCGGGCTTTGCCAACAACAACGTCGATACCTGTGCCCGGGTCTGCCACTCCCCAACCGGCTACGGCCTGAAGACGACTCTCGGCGAGTCGGCGGGCACCCAGGATTTTGCCTCGGTGATGGATTCCGATGCAGTGCTGGTAATCGGCGCAAATCCAACCGACGCACACCCGGTATTCGCGTCACAACTGCGCCGCCGTTTACGCCAGGGCGCGGATCTTATCGTTGCCGACCCCAGAGAAATTGATCTACTCCACACCGCGCATAGCAAGAAAGCCGCGCACCTCAAACTAATGCCCGGTAGCAACGTCGCCTTTATCAACTCCATGGCCCATACCGTTCTCAGCGAGGGTCTGGAGGACGCGGCGTTTATCGCCAGCCGTTGCGAAGATGTTGCCTACCAGCGCTGGCGCGACTTTATTATTGACTCAGAAAACTCACCCGAGGCAATGGAGTCTGCAACGGGCATACCGGCCGCGGAGTTGCGCGCCGCGGCAAGAGTGTTTGCGGCTGCTCCCAACGGCGCCATCTACTATGGCCTGGGCGTAACCGAACACAGCCAGGGTTCGACCATGGTGATGGGCATCGCCAACCTCGCCATGTGTACCGGTAACATTGGCCGCAGCGGCGTGGGCGTGAACCCGCTGCGCGGACAAAACAACGTGCAGGGCTCCTGTGATATGGGCTCCTTCCCCCACGAACTCCCGGGCTACCGACACGTTTCCGACGACGCCGTACGGGGAACTTTTGAAGCTGCCTGGGGCGTAAAGCTGGATAACGAACCGGGGCTACGCATCCCCAACATGTTTGACGAAGCAGTCAATGGCTCCTTTAAGGGGCTTTATTGCCAGGGCGAGGATATCGCCCAGTCCGATCCCAACACCCTCCACGTAGAGGCCGCACTGACGGCGCTGGACTGCCTCATCGTGCAGGACATTTTCTTGAATGAAACGGCACAGTTCGCGCACGTGTTCTTACCCGGCTCATCATTTCTGGAAAAAGATGGCACCTTCACCAATGCCGAGCGCCGCATTTCGATGGTGCGCCAGGTGATGCCGCCCCTGGCAGGCCTACAGGACTGGGAAGTAACCCTCGGATTGTCCAAGGCGTTGGGCTACGATATGCACTACGACCACCCGTCGCAGGTGATGGATGAGATCGCCGCCCTGACCCCAACATTCACCGGCGTCAGTTACGATAGACTCAACGAGCTGGGCAGTATTCAATGGCCCTGCAATGATGAGGCGCCTACGGGCACGCCCATTATGCACGTTGACGAATTCGTTCGCGGCCAGGGTAACTTTGTGATTACCGAATACATAGCCACCGAAGAGCGCGCCAACAATCGCTTCCCGCTGCTGTTGACCACTGGCAGGATACTCAGCCAGTACAATGTCGGAGCACAAACCAGACGTACCGCCAACTCTACCTGGCACGATGAGGACCGCTTGGAACTTCATCCCCACGATGCAGAGGAGCGCGGTATCGCAGTCGGCGACTGGGTTGGTATTAGCAGCCGCGCCGGACAGACAGTGCTACGCGCCACGATTACGGAGCGGGTTCAGCCAGGCGTTGTTTACACCACTTTCCATCACCCGGGCTCGGGTGCGAACGTGGTGACGACCGATAATTCGGACTGGGCGACCAACTGTCCCGAGTACAAGGTCACCGCCGTTCAGGTAGAAAAGGTCACTGGCGTCGCCAAATGGCAAAAGAACCACGAGCGCCAGACCCGAGAGCAAATCGATTTGCTACCCCGTCGGTACCGCAATAAATCAAAAGAGATGACTCGCTAATTATGTCCGCCGAACACTTGATCAAGATGGCGAACCAGATTGCCCGCAACCAGGCGCGATTGGGAGAACCCGAAGACACCGCAGTCCGGGTAGCCGATCACCTGACGCGATTCTGGGCAAAAACGATGCACGAACAATTGATCGCGGAAGCGGCAGCGGATACGACGGGAGCGGTTAATGCTGTAGTTAGAACGGCGCTGGAATTGATCGCCGCTCAGAAGTAGATGTAGCCTTCGTCGGCCATAAGTCGTTGAATCTCGGTGGCACCCAAAGGTACTGTGCCGATAAATGGCGGCAGCTCGGTGGGATCGATCCCCTCTCCTCCCAACCAGGTTAGACAGACTTTCAGATCTATGTATTTGAATGCGCTGAGCCGCGCGGCAAGATTCACCATATTTTTGTTCGACTCATAAGCCGGGGACAACAGCGCCAGCACCTCGGGCCCGTGCAGAATGAATGCGATAGGCTCGAGCTCACGGCCATCTGCACGCGCTTCCAAATGCAAATGCTCAGCACGCTGCATCGCTTCGCTCAGCTCTGCTACTGTGTGGAGTTCGATAGCTGCAAGGTATCGCTCGGCCGGCGCCTGGGCGAGCGCAAGGGCTGGAAGCAGGGCTACAAGTAGCACTAGCAGTGGTTTACACCAACGCCGCAAGGTCACTAAACCGGTCAATTAGATGGAGAAGGAAGATCCACAACCACAAGTGGCTGTGGCATTGGGGTTGTTGATTACAAAGCGAGAGCCCTCCAGGCCCTCTGTGTAGTCGACCTCTGAGCCAACCAGATATTGGTAGCTCATGGGATCTATCAGCAGGGTCACGCCCTCGCTTTCGACGGCGGTATCATCCTCTGCAACCAACTCGTCAAAGGTGAAGCCATACTGAAAGCCCGAGCAACCGCCCCCGGTCACAAAGACGCGCAGCTTCAGCTCGTCATTGCCCTCTTCCTCAATCAGGCTCTGCACCTTGCCTACAGCCCTACCCGTCATCTCGAGGGTGCTGGACACTTGAATTTCTGCTACCGACATAGTTACCTCTGGTTTTTCTGGATTATGGGTTAAACCCAGTAAATTAGTCAAGTATTCACAGGAGCGATCGTAAGGAGATCCCGCGCGGGCTGTGCTGCCCCTTTAATTATCTATCGAAGCTGTCGCCAGCCGCGGAACTTGTTCGTGGGCGGCGTCCGAGGATGCACTCGCAGCATTTGTCTCGCTGCTACCCGTTGCAGCCGTCCCTTCCGGGGTGTGCTCGAGGCTACCGTTGATCTGGGCACCGATGGCCATTTCCACCAGCGTGTAGTGAACGTTGCCCTCCACTCTGGCCTTGGAAGCCAGTTCAAGGTGCTTGCTGGAGTGGACATTGCCGACAATGGCACCGTTGATCACGATATTCGGCGCGTGGACATCACCCTCAACCAGGCCTTTGTCAATAATTCGGACCAGTGCCTCGCTACCGGCATGAGCGACAATAGAGCCCCTGACAATACCCTCTATATCGAGGGTGCCGGTGAACTTAATATCACCGATGATTTCGGTGCCTCTGGATACCAGCGTAGTGCCGGAAGAGCCCGATTTGATTTTATCTCCTAACATTTTCAATTCTCCGCCTGCCAGGGGATATTGTTTTCCAGGCTCATCGCCTTCGGCTTGTTTATCGTCACTTTCAGCTTGGCGACTGCTGGCACAAAACCCTCGGGTACATCTATATCACCTTCTATAGACTGAAAATACTTGAATTGCAAAGGGATTTTAGCCTGTTCGACGTCTTCTGAGAGCATCGCGAGATCGAGTGTCTCACTTTTGCCGGCGCGCACCCCTTCTAACTCGACCGAAAGATGACCCCGCAGCTGAACGTGCTTAATGGCGGTCTGCTGTATCACTATCCTGAAGTGGTAACGCCCGGGTAGCGTGTTCGCCAGAATTTCAAAGGCACCTACACTCAGGGGTCTATCCACCTCATTGGGCGCCATTAGCTTGCGATAAAATCGCACTGCATCGCTGAGCTCAGCCAACTCATCGCGCTGTGCGGCAAGCTCCGCGCGAACGGTCTCAAGCGCTATTCGATCAATTTGAGAGGCCATTTCCGCATTGATCAGCTGCTGTTGTAAATCCAGCTTCTGCACCCGGCCGAATTGCGCATTTGGCTCTGCTGGCAATACCACCGGCGGGGTGAATTGGCCGCCCACTACGATGCCCAGGCCGAGAGCAGTCAGCAGCGCCAACCCCAATGCCACGCGCTTAAGTAACTCGCGGCGGGGGTCGTACTCGACGATCACAGATCGCCGCATCGGTTTATGTTTTAGTTTCATGGGGTATGGGTATATTGCTTAAGGCAACAGCGCCACCGCCCCCAGCCCGAGGGTTTCATCCAGACCGAACATAATATTCATATTCTGTACGGCCTGACCTGACGCGCCCTTCACCAGATTATCGATCACCGCCATGACCACTACGGTGTTACCGCCGCCAGGCCGACTAACGGCGATCCGACAATGGTTGGCACCCTTTACCGACCGGGTGGTTGGATAGACCCCTGCCGGCAGCACATCGACAAAGGGCTCGTTGCGGTAACAATCCTCGAACAATTGCTGCACATCGACTTCCGAGTCCAGCAGCTCCGCGTACAAGGTGCTGTGAATGCCGCGAATCATCGGCAGCAAGTGTGGCACGAAGGTTAGTCCGATGGCGGTCTCGCTCATTCCGGCGAGGCCCTGCTCAAGCTCGGGAAGATGGCGGTGTCCAGACACGGCATAGGCAGAAAAGCTATCGGATATTTCGCTAAGTAGAAAATCTATTTTCGCCTGTCGCCCCGCGCCGCTGGCGCCCGAGGCAGCATTGGCAATCAACCGGGTGCTGTCGATCGCGCCGGCTTGCAGCAAAGGCATAAAGCCCAGCTGGATGGCGGTTGGGTAGCAACCGGGACACGCCAGTAATTGTGCATCGGCGATATCATCTCGATTGATTTCGGGTAGACCGTACACGGCATCGGAGAGTAGTTCAGGGCAGGCGTGGGGCTCCCCATACCACTTTGACCAGAGCTGGTGATCACGGATTCTGAAGTCGGCCGACAGATCGATGATACGGGTATTGCGTGCCAGTAATTCTGGTACCAGGTTCATTGCGACATTGTGTGGAGTTGCAAAAAACACCACATCACAGGCTGCCAACGCGTCGACGTCCGGGGCGGTGAAGCTAAGGTCGAAATGTCCCCGCAGGTTGGGGAATAGGGAGTCTACGCGACGGCCGGATTCAGCCCGCGAGGTAATCATTGCGACCTCAACCCCTGGGTGTAGCGCCAGCAGACGCAACAGTTCGACACCGGTGTAACCTGTGCCCCCCACTATTCCGACCTTTATCACCCGTTTATCCCCTTCCATTAATCTGCCGCTACCCTCTACTTCTACAGACCGCTTGAGCGCGGGCCTGCAGGGCGACGCACTATACTATAGAATCCACACGCAGTACTCGACTGTAAATATGACGCCTGGTAGCGAGAGTTCAACACCATGTTTCAATCCGGCCTACATCAACTTCGCCTATCACTGAGCGACTATCGATCGCTGCTGCCCTATGCCATTTTAGGTATCGTGGCCGGCTTTTTAGCGGCGGCAGTGGTATTGGCTTTCGAATACACGGCCGGACTCGTGGGACGCCTATGGCTGGGTGACTTCAGCGCCGAGAGCTTCGAGCAGCTGTCCCCGGCGCTGCGCTTTTTGGTGCCGGTGGGAGGTGCGCTGGTCCTCGGCCTGGTCATGCAACAGCTAAAGCCGGAGCTGACCCGGGTTGGCGTGGTACACGTTATCGGCCAGCTCAATAACGCCCACGGGCGCATGCCTCCCGGCAATGCCCTGGTGCAATTTTTCGGGGGCGCCATAGCGCTGGCGACGGGACAATCAGGTGGCCGCGAGGGGCCAGGGGTACACCTGGGGGCTGCGATCAACGCCTATATCGGTAATTATCTGGAGCTACCCAACAACTCGCTGCGAGTGCTGATCGCCTGTGGCACCGCGGCGGCAATAGCAGCCGCATTCAATACCCCCATCGCCGGCGTCATTTTTGCCATGGAGGTGATAATGGCAGAGTACACCGTCGCCGGCTTTATTCCCGTCATCCTGGCTGCGGTTACGGCCACCACCCTCACCCGGGTGCTGCTCGGCAGCGGGCTGTTACTCAGCATTCCCGCGATCGAATTAACCTCGCTTTGGGAACTACCCTTTATTACTGTTTTGGGGTTTGTCGCCGGGACCGCGGCGGCGGCGTTCATTGTACTGATGAAGTACTGCATGGGATTTCAGCAGCGGCCCCTGTGGTTGCGGTTTACCGCGGCGGGGCTGGTAACCGGTACTTTGGCGGTCTTTGCGCCGCAGATTATGGGGATGGGTTACGACACGTTGAATCTGACCCTGGGCGGCGGCATCGGGCTTGGATTGCTGCTTACCATCGCGCTGGCAAAACTGTTTGCCACCTCCATCAGCTGTGGTCTGGGCATGCCGATAGGCCTGATTGGTCCCAACCTGATCATTGGCGCCTGTCTGGGCGCAGCCATGGGCGCACTGGGCGCGACGGTGATGCCCGAACTCGCCTCACACCCTGCTCTGTACGTGTTACTGGGCATGTGCTCGACCATGGCAGCCATTCTCAACGCGCCACTGGCTGCGTTACTGGCGGTGGTCGAACTCAGTCACAACGTTGGCATTATCTATCCCGCCATGCTGGCCATTATCACGGCCACACTGACTGTTAGGGTCTTTTACAAGCAGCCGGCAGCCCACCAGATGGTACTTAAACACCTACAATTGCGCGTTCGGGAAAGCCCGCTGAATCAATTACTGCAAAGCACCAGTGTCACCGCCATCCTCGACTCCTCTTTGCAAAAACTGGCACTACAGCTGGATGCCGACACCGCACTGGCCCTGCGCGATAACCCGCCCAACTGGTGCCTGCTGGAAATTGGCACCGAAACCGGGTTGATCGCGGGAACGACGCTTGCAGACGCACTGCAGGCCGCGCCAGACATAAATGATGGGGTGGAGCTGGCCAACCTCGACCTACCCGCCCTTAAGCTCCACGTGCTGCCGATGCAGGCAACGCTGCGCGAGGCGCTGGACCTGCTCGAGCAAGACGATGTCGACGCGATCTATGTCAGTGGCCAATATC
Source organism: Halieaceae bacterium (assembly GCA_047618115.1). Taxonomy (GTDB): domain Bacteria; phylum Pseudomonadota; class Gammaproteobacteria; order Pseudomonadales; family Halieaceae; genus CALJGI01. The sequence continues at coordinate 10,248 of JBLHKV010000120.1, forward strand.
AGTCGATTGGAATTACAATCTCTGGTGTGGTTACCTTGGCACACATCGAGCGGTTCTACCGCTCTCGCGAGTAAGATAAACGCATGACAGTAAGGAGAACAATAAAACGTGTTGTGGCTTAAAGCCTTTCATATCATCGCGGTGGTCTGCTGGTTTGCGGGTATTTTCTATCTGCCGCGCATACTGGTGTACTACGCCAAAAGCGAACACCTCGAAACGCGCACTCAGCTAGCCGTTATGGCGGGCAAGCTGTACCGCTTCGTTACTCCCATCGCGGTCATTGCTCTGGGACTGGGGGTAGCCCTGGTCTGGCAGAATCCCGGGTATTACCTGGCGGCCGCCTGGCTGCAGTTAAAACTCGTGGGGGTGCTGGCGCTGATCATCTACCACGTTGTCTGCGGCGTGTACGTCGCCAGGGTTGCCCGTGGTGAGTGCGAAAAAACTCACGTTTTCTATCGCGTTTTCAACGAGGTGCCGGTCATCTTTTTGGTGATGATCGTGATACTCGCAGTTGTGAGACCATGGTGAGGCACTGGTGAAATCCCACTCAGCGACGGTTTGCATTGCCCCCGACGAAACCGGATAATTCCCAGCCGCACTCTTGATCAACCCAGCGAGTCCATTGATGCCTACCTCCGAATCCCTCTTCGCCTCCGCCAGCATCCACATTCCCGGCGGCGTCAATTCACCGGTACGCGCCTTTCGCGCGGTGGGTGGTACGCCGGTTTTCGTC
>JBLHKV010000121.1:0-10899 GCA_047618115.1 Halieaceae bacterium
TCAGTTACCTTTGCTCGCCAAGCTTGCCAGCAGTGTAACTACCGGGGCTGCAAGGCCTATTTCTTGTGGTTGCGCGATGTTATACCAGAGCTGCTGGTCTGATTCCATGACTCGATTGTCCATCTTTGAAGATTCCTTGGAATCGAGGTTTACGTGTACCGGGAGTATGTCGAAATGATAGTGACTGAAGGTATGGCGATGTACCGGCCATGTATTTGGTTCGCGGGTGGGTGCCAGATAGTAATCGCCGAGATGGTCGCCGATGTCTGTCTCGATACTCGCCTCGGGAAAACTCCAAAGACCTCCCCAGATTCCTGTTGGCGGACGCCTTACCAATAACACCAGGCCATCGCTGCGCTGCATCATCAGCATATAGGCCGACTTGATAGGCAGGATTTTGGGCGCTTTTTTCCCGGGTAGTTCAGCGATTAGATCCTCAGCTCTGGCTCGACAAGCGTTTTTTACCGGACAGTCATCGCACCTGGGTTTGCTGCGCGTGCATACGGTAGCACCCAGATCCATCATGGCCTGGCTGTAGTTGGCGTGGCGAGCGCCGGGTGTGTGCTCTTCCGCATGGTGCCAGAGTTGCTTGAGTACGCTGGGTCTTCCGGGCCAACCCGCGACCGCGTGATAGCGCGCCAAGACGCGTTTAACGTTACCGTCCAGGATAGCGGCACGCTCGCCAAAGCCGATTGAGCGGATAGCGCCGGCAGTCGACAGACCGATACCGGGCAATTCGCACAGCGCATCCAGTTCGCTGGGTAGAATACCACCCAGCTCCTGGTAAACGAGTTTGGCGCTGAGATGAAGATTGCGGGCGCGGGCGTAGTAGCCCAGGCCGGTCCAAAGATGCAGAACCCGATCCTCACTTGCCGTCGCCAGGTCGACAATGGTGGGTAGTTCTCGCATGAACCGCTCGAAGTACGGACTCACCGTGGCGACCTGGGTTTGTTGCAGCATAATTTCGGAAACCCATACGCGATAGGGGCTTATGTTGAGCTGCCAGGGGAGGTCTTTGCGACCCGCCTGGTCCCACCATGTCAGAACCAGATCGCTAAATGGGGCAGAGGTGGTTTGCTGGGGTTTGGGCACGGGAAAATCACTGAGCGTAAAGATGCTACATTGTACCGCAAGCTCGCGGTGTCATGGTCGGGTGTATTCTCTTATAATATGCCGCTTTTACAGCAGCCGGACGCGCTGGAGACCACATCATGGCAGATCGAACCGCCACCCTGACCCGCAATACTCTTGAAACCCAAATAACCGTGTCGGTTAATCTGGATGGAACCGGGCATGCGCAATTTGATACGGGAGTGCCATTTTTAGAGCACATGATGGACCAGATCGCTCGGCACGGCATGATCGATATAAATGTCAAAGCTACCGGCGATATTCAGATCGATGACCACCACACAGTGGAAGATATCGGTATTACGCTCGGACAGGCGATCCATATGGCCGTGGGCGACAAAAAGGGTATACAGCGCTATGGGCACGCCTATGTGCCGTTGGACGAGGCGCTGTCCCGAGTGGTTGTCGACTTTTCCGGGCGCCCGGGGATGGAATTCCACGTGCCGTTTACGCGCAGTCAGGTGGGTGGATTTGATGTGGACCTGTTCATCGAGTTCTTTCAGGGTTTCGTAAATCACGCCGAGATGACGTTGCACATCGATAATTTGCGCGGCAACAATACTCACCATCAGGCCGAGACAATTTTCAAAGCTTTTGGGCGGGCAGTCCGCATGGCGCTCACCAGGGATCCGAGGATGGAGGGTATTACACCATCCACCAAGGGCGTACTCTAAGTATCTACTGACTTATGTCTGATTTTGTAGCTGTCATCGATTATGGGATGGGTAATCTCCACTCCGTTGCCAGCGCGCTGGAGCACGTTGGTGCTGGGCGCGTGCTCGTCAGTAGCGACCCGGAAGAAATCCGTCAGGCCGACCGAGTGGTTTTTCCCGGTGTCGGGGCGATGCGCGATTGTATGGGCGAAATTCGGCGCCTTGGTTTTGATTCGCTAGTGGCCGAACTGATTTTAGACCGACCTGTCTTGGCCATCTGCGTTGGTATGCAAGCGCTGATGGACCACAGTGAGGAGAATCAGGGTGTCGATTGCCTGTCGCTTATCCGTGGTGATGTCCGACATTTTGGTGAGGCTTTGGTCGGCGCAGATGGGCAGCGCTTGAAGGTGCCACACATGGGGTGGAATCAGGTACACCAGCGCAACGACCACCCGCTTTGGCAAGGTATAGAGCAGGACGCCCGATTTTATTTTGTGCACAGTTACTATGTTCACGCCGTTGATCGAGAGCTTGTGGCTGCTACGAGCCAGTACGGTTGTGAGGTTGACGCCGCGTTGGCGCGAGACCATCTCTTTGCCGTGCAGTTTCATCCCGAGAAAAGTCACACCGCGGGCTTGCAGTTGCTTTCAAACTTTATGGACTGGGACGGGTAAATGAAGCTCACAGAGAACCCCCTATGCTGATAATTCCCGCAATTGACCTCAAAGATGGCCAGTGTGTGCGTTTGCGCCAGGGTCTTATGGAAGACTCCACCGTATTCTCCGATGACCCGGTGGCGACCGCCGGGCGCTGGGTAGAGGCGGGAGCTCGTCGTCTTCATTTGGTCGATCTTAATGGCGCTTTCGTTGGCGAGCCGGCCAATGGTGAGGTAGTAAAAGCAATTGTGGCCGCCTTTCCAGCCATGCCAGTGCAGATCGGCGGCGGGATTCGCGATCTGGCGACCATCGAACACTACGTAACGGCGGGTGTTAGTTTTGTGATTATCGGGACCAAGGCGGTAAAGGAGCCGGAATTTGTAGCCGAGGCCTGCCGAGAATTTCCGGGCCGGATAATTGTGGGGCTCGATGCCAAAGACGGGCTGGTAGCGACCGATGGTTGGGCTGAAATCTCAACCATAAAGGCAACTGAGCTGGCGCGACGCTTTGAGGCAGACGGTGTCGATTCCATTGTTTATACCGATATAAGTCGCGACGGGATGATGCAAGGCGTCAACGTAGAGGCGACGGTGGCAATGGCAGAAGCTTCCTCGATTCCGGTTATAGCCTCTGGTGGAATAACCAATATGGATGATATCAAGGCTCTCAACGCGGTTCGATCGGCTGGAATTTGCGGAGCCATTACCGGTCGTGCTATCTATGAAGGCTCCCTCGATGTTGCCGAAGCACAGCGCTGGTGCGATCGAGAGGACTGAACAATGGGACTGGCCAAACGGATTATCCCCTGTCTCGACGTCGATGGTGGGCGTGTGGTGAAGGGCGTAAATTTTGTCGATATCCGCGATGCTGGGGATCCGGTCGAAATCGCCCAACGCTATAATTTGGAAGGCGCTGACGAAATCACTTTCCTCGATATTACGGCGACTCACGAGGGACGAGATACGACCGTTCATACGGTCGAGCAAATTGCCCGCGAAGTTTTTATTCCGCTGACCGTCGGCGGCGGTATTCGCACCAGCGACGACATTCGGCTAATGCTCAGAGCGGGCGCCGACAAAGTGTCGATCAACAGTGCAGCTATTCACAACCCCGAGTTTGTCCGTGAGGCTGCCGAGAAATTTGGCTCCCAGTGTATAGTCGTTGCAATTGATGCCAAGCGCGTGAGCGCTGCGGATGAGCCGCCGCGCTGGGAAATTTTTACCCACGGTGGGCGTCGGCCAACGGGAATTGACGCCGTAGCCTGGGCGGTGCGCATGGCTGACCTGGGCGCGGGAGAGATTCTTCTGACGAGTATGGATCGCGACGGCACAAAGGACGGCTTTGAGCTGGGCGTAACCCGGGCGGTAAGCGACGCGGTCAATATTCCTGTCATAGCATCCGGCGGCGTTGGCGAGCTGCAACATTTGGTGGACGGTATAAACGTCGGTGGGGCGGACGCTGTGCTGGCCGCCAGCATTTTCCATTTTGGTGAGTTCACCGTGCAACAGGCCAAATCCTATATGGCTGAGCAGGGCGTCGAGGTTAGACTCTAGCTATAGGGCTGCCTGAATCGTCGCGGCTGCGGTGGTTTTCGATAACACTTCCGAGATCAACGCGAGGCTGTATCCGCGAGCTTCGAGCTCGGGCAGGTTTTGTTCGAGAAATGCCAGGGTCTCTGCGTGTGGGTGGCCGATGGCGGCAGCGACCCCGTGCAGCTCGGCTAAATCCAGCAGTCGTTCATATTCCTGGGAAATGGCGGCATCGGTGCGCACGTTGTCCAGAAACACCAGGCGTTTGAGGTAGGGTACTCCGTACTCGGCTGCGGTGGACGCGCCCAGCGTTTTGTTCGTAGTGCGGCTGTCGACAAAATATAACTTCTGATTTAACAGCTCCGACATGAGCCACTGCATGGGTTGGTGCATGCTGGTAAGTTCGCTACCCATGTGGTTACTCAGGCCCTTTATTTCAGGGACGCTGGAAATGGCTGCGCGCAGAGCTTGCAAAAATGTGGTCCGGTCCATGCCTGGAGTGAGAGCGCCTGGCCCTGGAGATTTTTCCAGCTGGCTGGTCATGGGCATGTGGAGTATGACTTCCTTGCCACTGGCGCTGGCCAGTTGAGCTAATACAGCGGCATTGGCTGTATGCGGCAATATTGCATAGTTAACCGCGCCAGCCAGCGCTACAGCTCGCTTACCAGACCCCAGGTTGTGGCCAATATCATCGATTATGATGACGACACGAGGTTTTTGCTCGGGTTCTACCGGGGCGGCCGACGCGGTGCCAAGCAAGCCCAGCAGACACAGGACGCCCAGCCCCAGCTGTGTAATTTTGTTGATGGTGGTACTCCCTAGCCCTGGCTATTAAATCCGAGAATATGAATGCCCTTCAGAAGGGTCAGTGCCTCATACAGTTGATTGTCGGACTCCAGCAAAGAGTTCGGTTTTGGCATCTCTTCATCGGCATCACGTTCGTTGCCGTTGGCGTTATCGAGGTGGCCGGAGAGGTCTGCCTCGGTCAGGCGCGGCCGGGTTCGAAATTCGGTGACCTTGGCGCGTTTGATCGAAATGTCGGGTTCTATGCCGGTAGCCTGAATGGAGCGCCCGTTGGGTGTGAAATACAAGGCTGTGGTCAGTTTGATTGCCTTGTGTTCGGATAGCGGCAGTACAGTTTGCACAGAACCCTTGCCGAAGCTTTTGGTGCCCATAATGATTGCGCGGCGGTGATCCTGCAGGGCGCCAGCGACAATTTCGGAGGCAGAGGCAGATCCGCCATTTATCAGCACGACCAGAGGAGCGCCGTCTGAGGTGTCTTGCGATGTGGCGTTGTAGCGAACCTCAGACGCTTCTAGTCGACCCTCGGTGTAAACCACCGTGCCACCCTCGAGGAAATGGCCGGCTACATCGACACTGGCCCCCAGGACTCCACCGGGATTGTTCCGTAAGTCTAGTACCAGGCCGTTCAACTCCTGTTCGTCCATGAGCGATTTGAGCGCATCGGAGACATCCTGTCCGGTTCGGGCCTGGAACTGCGCAATGCGAACATAGCCATAACCCGGCTCCAACCAGCGTTTGCGGACGCTGACAACCTTGACGATGTCGCGCGTCAGGGTGAGCGTGAAGGGCTGACTTTCTCCCTCCCTGGCGATAGTTACATCGATACTCGAGCCCAAAGGGCCACGCATACGCTCGATGGCCTCGTCGATACCCATTCCCTTAACAGGCTCGTTGTCTAGTTGAATGATGAGGTCTCCGGCTTCGATTCCCGCTCGCTGTGCCGGGGTTTCATCGATGGGAGAAATCACCTTGATGTAACCATTATCCGTAGTGATCTCAATGCCCAGACCGCTGAACTCGCCTTTGGTGTTGGTCTGAAGGTCTTCAAAGGCATCGTCGGTGAGGTAGGAGGAGTGTGGGTCCAGGCCAGACAGCATGCCTCTTATAGCGCTCTCGAGCAGGGTTTTGTCGTCGATCTCTTCCACGTATTTGACCCGGATCTGATTAAACACATCGGCAAATGTGCGCAACTCAGTCAGGGGAATCTCGTCCGCCGGTGCGTTCTGGGCTGAGCTCGCCAGGGGTGCGAGGGCCAGGGTGACCGCGAGGGCCAGGGTGTGCAGCCGGGGCCGCATTGTGTCGAATATAGTCATGGTCTATTTTCCGTAAGATCGGACAGTGTAAACCTTAGACGGCAGCAAGCAAGGGAGGTTTCATCTGGGATCAGCCTTTTTTACACCACTTCACAGGGTCGGTTGGTTTGCCGTCTTTGCGGATTTCAAAATACAGTGCCGAGTGCGCCTGGCCGCCGCTGTTGCCGACGGTACCTATCGGGTCACCGACTGAGACCCACTCGCCTACTTCTCGCAGCAGGCTCTGGTTGTGGCCGTACATACTCATGTAACCATCGCCGTGATCTAAGATCAGCAGCAGACCGGAGCCGCGAAACCAGTCTGCGAATACAACTCTGCCGTGGTGGATTGCACCGATGGTCGACCCCTCCGGCGCGGCAATCAGTAACCCCTGCCATTTTAGCGAGCTGCCTGTGCGCGATCGGCCAAAGCGATTTTGGGCCTTGCCGTCCACAGGCCACGGCATCGCTCCGCGAGCCTCGTCAAATGCCCGAATTTCGAAGGGAATTTCAAGGTCTGCAACGGCCTCTTCGATGGCGGACAACAATCGCTCGAATTCTTTACGGTTACTACTCAACTGCTTGAGCTTCTGATCGTCGGTACTGATGGAAGCGCTGAGGCTGGCCAGGCTCACGCTTCGTCGCTGCCGGTTTTGCTCCAGAGACGACAGCTGTAGCTCCAGTTCGGCTCGTGTCGCAGCCAGCTCGCTGGAGGCCTGTTGAATCTCTGGCTCGATCTCATCGATGCGGCGAATGATGCTCATGAAATTGTCAATTCGATTGTTGCGGGCACGATTAAAATAGTCGTAGTAAGCGAGCGCGCGAGCCAAGGTCTGGGGTTCCTTTTGGTTCAGCAATAGCTTTAGTTTGCCCTCTCTGCCGACCTGGTAGGCGGTTTGAATTTCACGTTCGATAAGCGCCTGTTGGCTGGACCGTGACGCCATAAGTTGCGAGCGCTGGTTTTTCAGCTCAGCCAGCTGGTTGCGTTTGAACTTCAGTTGCTTTTCGGTGTTGGAGATATCGCGCTGGATCTTGCCAAGCGCAATTTCAGCGCGTTTCAGTTCGCGCTGCAGAGCGCTTTGTTCCTGGCGAAAGGAGGTCAGCCGGCTTTCCAGTTGCTCAATCTGGGATTCCACCAGCTCGAGTTTCTTGCGGGTGATCTGCGAATCTTCGGTCTGCGCCCCCGTGGCAACTGACCCGAGCAGCATCAATAGGGTTAAAAGCCTGCTGAGAGTCGCCGTGAATGATTCGGTCACGAATTTGCTACCGCGATTCCGCCAGGTTGGTGCCGGTCATTTCCGTCGGCTGGGCCAGCCCTGCGAGGTGCAGTAGGGTGGGGGCGATATCGGCGAGCTTACCGCCGCCGCGCAACGTCAACTCTCGAGGACCGACATAAACCAACGGCACCAGCTCTGTAGTGTGTTGAGTGTGGAGTTGTCCAGACTGGTGGTCCATCATTTGCTCGCAATTGCCGTGGTCGGCAGTAATAAGGAGTTGTCCGCCTGCCTCTGCAACCGCAGCCGTAACCCGACCGATACAAACATCGAGCGCCTCAACCGCCGCTACAGCAGCGTCAAAAATTCCCGTGTGTCCCACCATGTCACCGTTGGCATAGTTGCAGATTATAAAACTGAATTTGCCACTGTGGATGGCCTCGACCAGCCGGTCGGTCAGTTGGTAGGCGTTCATTTCCGGTTGCAGATCATAGGTTGCTACATCTGGAGATTGAATGAGGATGCGCTCCTCACCGGGAAACAATGCCTCGCGGCCACCACTGAAGAAAAAGGTGACGTGAGCGTATTTCTCTGTTTCTGCGATACGCAATTGGGTTAGGCCGAGATCGGACACATAGGCTCCCAGCACGTTATCCATCTTGGTTGGCGGAAAGGCGCATGGTGTGCCAAACGCCGCAGAATACTCGGTCGTACAAACAAACTGCGCTAATCGCGGTCGGTGGTGCCGGACAAAGCCGTCAAACTGGTCATCAATGAAACACTGGGTTAGCTGGCGTGCGCGATCGGCGCGAAAATTCATAAAAAGTACGACATCGCCATCGCCGACCCGGCCGTCTTCATCGTTATCCGCCGCAATGATTGTGGGCCTGACGAACTCGTCGTTCTCATCGCGTAGGTAGGCGCGGTCGAGGCCGGTTAGAGCATCGACCGCGCGGTATTCGGCCTGCCCATTGGTGAGCATACCGTACACAGGCTCGATGCGCTCCCAGCGGGAGTCGCGATCCATGGCGTAATAGCGCCCCGTGATACTGGCTACTCGACCGCAGCCCAGCTGCTCGAATTTTTCCATCATCAGCTGCAGTGATGGCTGTGCGCTGCGAGGCGGGGTGTCGCGTCCATCGAGAAAAGCGTGTAGAAAAATTCGTCGGGCTCCACGGGCGTAGGCGAGTTTAATTATCGCCAGGATATGTTGTTCGTGGCTGTGTATTCCACCTGCGGACAGCAAGCCAAATAAATGCACGGCCGTACCGTTGCCCACTGCCTCGTCGATAGCGGAGAGATAGGCCGGGTTTTCGGCAAAGGTACCATCCGCTATGGCCTGATCAATGCGAGTGATGCTCTGGTGAATTACCCGACCGCTTCCCAGACACATGTGGCCGACTTCAGAATTACCCATTTGCCCCTCTGGCAAACCGACATCGAGACCGGAGGCCGAAATTACGGTGTGTGGTGCGGATTGCCACAAATGGTCCCAGTTGGGGGTGTGGGCGTGGTGTATTGCATTGTCTTCGCTGGCTTCGCGGTGACCCCACCCATCTAGAATGGTGAGTACAACGGGTTTCTGGCCGAGATTGGTCATGAGTCCGATTGCCTTAGGTTGGTGTTGATGCGAGCGCCGAATTCTACCGATATTACCCTGTATTTGCCACGAGAGAGCAGTGCAATGTTCCCCTTTACCTGGTAGACCTTGTATACTTGGCGCCCTTTTTTGGTAGTGGTTAGTCCACGGGTAGTAACGATGACCCTGTTTATACAATTTTTGGCTCAGGAATGGATAATGGTGTCGGCACTGGTGGTGCTAGTTATTATGTATTTCTATGGTGAGTCTCGGCGAGCGGGACCAACCCTGTCTCCACAGGAAGTTATTAACCTCATCAATAATGAGTCCGCGGTGATTGTCGACTTGCGCGATAGCAAGGATTTTCAAGCTGGCCATATTGTGGACGCCAAAAATATTCCGGCGTCGAAGGTCGAAGCGAGACTTGCCGAATTGGAACCCCATCGGGGTAAGCCGATTATACTGGTTTGCAAAATGGGTCAGCAGTCAACTGCCGCGGGTAAGCAGCTGGCGGCCAAAGGGTTTGAAAAGGTCTTCCGTATGTCCGGAGGCATGATGGAATGGGGTAGCTCGCAGTTACCGCTGGTATCAAAGTAATAAAAAACTAATAGACGCCTCCGACCTCGGAGGTATTCGTACATAACATTGAGGAAATAACATGGCTGAATCTGATATCGAAACCGGCGCCGCAGCCGGCCAGCAAGAAGCACCACAGCAGCAGTTTTTGACGCAAAGAATTTACATCAAAGATGTTTCCTTTGAATCGCCTGCCACGCCGGGTGTTTTTCAGAAGCAGTGGAAGCCAGCGATTAATGTCGATCTGAATACCAAGACGGAGCGCATTGACGAGAACAACGTGGAGGTCGTGCTGTCCATTACTATTACGGCCACTCAAGATGAAGAGACGGCTTTTTTGGTAGAGGTGCAACAGGCGGGAATTTTTATGATTGCCGGTGTTGAAGGGGACAATTTACGCCGCATCCTCGGTACGGTTTGCCCGAATATTCTGTTCCCCTATGCTCGCGAAACCGTTGACGCACTGGTGGTTAAGGGAAGCTTCCCCGCATTGATGATGGCGCCGGTAAATTTTGACGCGTTGTATGCCGAGGCCTTGCGCCAGGCACAGGCCCAAGCCCAGGCAAAGGCGGCCCCCGCCGAAGAGGCCGCTAGCGAAACAATCAACTAGTAGCTTACTGAGAGTCTCCGTAGCCCTGCTGTCGCAGGGCTTCGTACAGAACAACCGATACAGCATTTGCAAGGTTTAGACTGCGGCTATTCGGCTGCATCGGTATTCGTAATTTTCGATTTGAGTCCAGCTCGTCTAGAACTGAGTCGGGCAGACCTCTAGTTTCAGGGCCAAACAGCAGGAAATCTCCAGGCTGAAAGCAAACCTTGAAAAGTGATTGAGTGGCTTTGGTGGTTGCGGCAAAAATACGCATGTTCTCATGTGCGGCCAACAAGTGATCCCACGATTCGTGTTCAATCACATCAACCCAATCGCGGTAATCGAGCCCAGCCCGGCGCAGTTTCTTTTCGTCCAGGTCGAACCCCAGTGGGGCTACGAGGTGCAAACGACAGCCCGTATTGGCGCACAGGCGCATGATATTTCCCGTGTTGGGAGGGATTTCGGGCTCGTATAAGATAACTTCAAACATGCTTAGAGTTGGAGACCCAGTTCTTTGATTTTGCGAGTCAGGGTATTCCTACCCCAGCCCAACAGCAGTGACGCTTCACGTCGCCTGCCGTTAGTGTGATCCAGGGTGCTGGTAATAAGCACTCGCTCAAGCTCCGGGAGAGCCGCGGCCAAGAGATTTGAATTACCCCGCTCTAATTCTGATGCTGCCCAATTCCGCAAGCCCTGCTGCCAATTACCAGGGCCTGACGGTGCAGCAGAGGAATCACCGGTAAGCTCTGGCGGGAGGTCGGCGGGATGAATCTCCCGCCCGGAGGCCATAACCGTGAGCCAGCGACAGGTGTTTTCCAGTTGACGTACATTTCCTGGCCAGTGCATTTTGCACAGCAGCGCCTCGGTCGCAGGCGTT
>JBLHKV010000122.1:0-10877 GCA_047618115.1 Halieaceae bacterium
CCCCCAAGTGCGCCGTGAAGAGCACGAGAGCTTCGCTCGTTACTGTGGTCTCGATCTGGAACACATCGACGTCCACAACGTCTTCGATCAGCCGACTTTCAACATGGACATTACCCGGGGCTACGACGCCTTATTGGTAGGCGGCGCGAGTGAGGCATCGGTCAGTGATCCGCAGCGATATACCTTTGTACCCGCTTGTATCGCGTTGCTACAAGACTGTGTCCGCGACGGGTTTCCGGTCTTCGCATCCTGTTTTGGATTTCAACTGGCGGTACTGGCACTGGGCGGCACTATCGTCAAGGACGAGAAAGGTTTTGAGATGGGTTCCATTCCTATTTCACTGCGTGCCGCTGCCAGAACTGATGCGCTGATGCGCGACGTGCCCGATCCCTTTATGGCAATAGCCGTGCATCGGGAGCGCTCAATCGCCTGCCCACCGGGAGCTATCGAGCTGGCCTACACCGCGCCGTGCAGCCATGCATTCCGGGTAATAGATAAACCCTTTTGGGCATTTCAATTCCATCCCGAGGTCGACCGGTCCTGCCTGATTGAGCGGCTGACAATTTTCAAACACGAATACACCGACGGCGACCAACACCTGGATGAGGTGCTGAGCACGGCGGTGGAAACCCCGTGGTCAAACGGGCTGCTCAAGAGCTTCGTCGACAGAATCGTTTGATTAGCGCCCACTGAACTGCGGCGGGCGTTTTTCCCGTTGCGCGGCGAAACCTTCCTGCAAGTCGTCCGAAATGGCACACTGCTGCGCGAGTGCCAGAGCGGCAACCCTGTCCAACTGGCCGGCCGCGGCATCATTGATAATCTGCTTCATTGCCCGCACGGCAAGAGGCGCCAAACCGACCATGGATGCGGCCAAGTCAGAGGTTTTGGCCTCGAGTTGCTGTGCCGACACAAGATAATCCAGAAAGCCGATCTCGCGCATGCACGTAGCGTCAAACTCCTCGGCGGCCAACAATATGCGCTTGCTGATCGACACACCCAGACACTCCACAAAGCGGTTGATGCCGCTGATTGGATAACACAGGCCGATGCCTGCCGCCGGCACGCGCAGCACGGTGTTTTCTATACCCACTCGAAAGTCACAGGCCAGCGCTAGTTCAACGCCGCCACCGTAGACGCTGCCATTGAGAGCACAAATAGACGGAATTTTCAGAGCGGCAATACCATTGGTCGTCGCTTCAAACAGCTCGCCGCTAATCTGCCCGGCACCGAGCTGATTAAGCGCGGCGCCGGCACAAAACGTGCGATCACCGCGTCCGGTTATGACCAGGACTCGACAGGCTTCATCTGCCGCTACCCGGGCCACATACTCCTGTAACTGCAGTAGCTCTGCCTCTCCCAGCGAATTATGCCGCTGGGGGTTATTGAGCACAATTCTGGCCACGGCGCCGCTGCGGGCAAACAAAACGGTTTCGTTCATCGGGAATCTTCGCTGCTTGAAAAATAGGCTCTGCATCTTCTCACAGCAACACGAGTTTGGGCTATGCTAGCGCCCTGAAGTGAACTCGAAACTACTTTCGAAACCATTTTTTAAACTGTACAGGAGACCAGCTAGTGAAGCGCTGTGAATGGTGTGGCGAAGACGAATTGTATATGAGCTACCACGACCAGGTGTGGGGCGTTCCCGTAACAGACGAACACCAGTTGTTTGAGTTCCTGATTCTGGAGGGCGCTCAGGCCGGCCTCGCCTGGATCACCATATTGCGCAAGCGCGAGGGCTACCGGAAGCTGTTTGCAGACTTTGACCCGGCCAAGGTCGCGCGCTTCACCGACAAGAAGTTAGACAAGCTATTGGAAAACCCCGCCATCGTTCGCAATCGACTCAAGGTGTACAGCGCCCGTCAAAATGCCCAGGCTTTTCTGCTGATACAAAAAGAATTTGGCAGCTTTGGTAACTATATATGGGGTTTCGTCGATCACCAGCCTATCCAGAACACGGTGCGGTCGCTGCAGCAGATTCCCGGCAATACAGCGCTATCGGATGCTATTAGCAAGGACCTGAAAAAACGGGGCTTCAACTTCGTAGGTTCGACCATCATGTATGCCTTTATGCAAGCCACCGGCATGGTCAACGATCACATCACCACATGTTACCGCTACGATGAGTGCGCGGCCCTGGGCCTGAACACCGTAGCGTTTTGATCCACTACCGGGACAAGCGGCAATATGTCGGATAAATAGCCATTGTCAAAAAACATACCAGAAAGTAGAATATTAGAATTATAAGTATAAATAAGCCCGCGGCATTACCCCTATGACTAGCACCCCACATGACTAGCAGCGACACCTCACCGTTCAATCGCACGGTGCAACACGACGCCAAGCGCGCTGCCATTCTTGGCCAGGCGGCAAAGCTGTTTAATACCCGAGGCTCCCGCGCCACCACGTTACTCGACATCGCCCAGGAACTAGGGCTGACCAAAACCAGCCTCTACTACTACGTCAAAACCAAGGAAGACCTGATCTACCAATGCTATCAGGCCTCGTGCGACACAATACTGGCCGACCTCAAGCATATTTCTGCCAAACCCATATCGGGCCTGGAGAAAGTGGTGACTAATATCCGCCACCACTTTCGCTACAATCACGAAGTCCGCATCGGCAAACGACCCCACTCTGCAGTGCTGCTGGAAATTGCCTCGCTACGAGAGGACCACCGAAACACGATTGAAAGTCGCTATGTTGAACTCTTTAAACACGTGCGCGAATTTCTCCGCGAGGGTATTGCCGACGGGAGCATAGACACCAGATGCGAACCCAACGCCACCACCATCGCCCTGATGGGCACCCAGGAATGGATGTTCAACTGGCAGTACAAAACAGCGATCAAAGATATCGTTGCCCTGACCGAAGCGACCTGTGATCTGATCCGTCACGGCCTGAGTAATTCCACTACGCGTCACGAGCCTTCTCCGCTGCCCCCGCGGGAGGAGTCTCGCATCGACCACGGCTTCGACCGCGACCATCAAAATCGCCTGAAGCAGGAGGCCTTCTACAAGACCGGTACCCGGTTTTTTAATATCAAGGGCTTCAAGGGAACTTCATTAGATGAGATCGCCGAGACCCTCAACGTCACCAAGGGGGCGTTTTACTACCACATCAAGAACAAGGATGACCTGCTACTGGAATGCTACAAGCGCTCGATGGCAATTGGCGACACCATACTGGAAGAGGCCAGCCAGGAGCCCACCGGGCTACTGCGCATAGAACGGCATTGCCGCCAGTCCTTCGTGGTGCAGAATTCCGATCAGGGTCCGCTGATTCGTTACACATCCGTGGTTTCACTTCCCGTTGAACAGCGCAGGCAGGTGATGGAACAAACCGATCGAAGTAACGCTCAGCTTGGCCGCTTTATCGCCGAGGGAATCGCCGACCGATCTATTCGCGATACGAATGTGATGGTCGCTCAAGAATTACTCGCCGGCGCTGTAAATGCCAGCATGGAGTTAGACAAGTGGCGCTCGCTGGACGACCTCAATCAGGCGTCGATCGACTACTTCAGCTTGCTGATAAATGGCCTGGCGCCCCGCCCCTGAAAACCCCTTTTTAGTCTGTCCCACAACAGGAACACATTCGCCTTAAGCTGGTTTATAGTGTGCGCATGAATTCTCCCGCAATCCAGGAACTGGACTCACAATACTTTACCGTCGGCCTCGCCGGAAACGCGGGGCAGTTTAGTCTTCGCGACGAGTGGAGCATCAATACTATTGGCCAACTCGAGGCTCAACTGGACGTCCTCGCGTTGCACAGCGGGCGCATCCAGAGCATGGAGTTTCAGTGCGGTGGTCTAACCCACCTCGACCTATCCGGTGCCTGGTTACTGTATCGAACGGCAAAGAAACTCAGGGATCTCGGGATCGAGACCCAATTCAGCGGTTTCAGGGCAGAGCACCTGCAATTTATCGAGGACGTGCTGGATATTGAGAAAATCCCGCCCTCGTCGAGACCCATCCGTTCCACACCAAAGGCCGTTTGGGATTTTTTCGCCGGAGCCATTGTGCGCATCAGCACCGAGACCACCAATCGGGGTCGTTGGTTCTCAGCCATCGCCGTGGGGCTGGCGAGTGTTATTCTGCACCCCAAGCGATTTCGCGTAACAGCGACGGCGCGTCACATACACGACGCCGGCATCAGCGCCATCGGCATCGTCGTGCTAATGGCCTTTTTGGTGGCAATGGTGTTGGGGTTTCAGGCTAAAAGTCAGCTGGCGCAACTCGGCGCGCAAATCTACACCATAGACTTGGTTTCTATTTCAGTACTTCGTGAAATGGGCGGCCTGTTGACCGCGATACTAGTAGCCGGTCGCTCCGGGAGCGCATTTGCGGCTGAGATCGGCGTCATGCAGCTCAACGAAGAACTCAGCGCCATGGAGACCATGGGTATCGACCCCTATGAAACGCTGATTATTCCGCGCATGGCAGCACTCCTTATCTGCCTCCCGCTGTTGACCTTTGTCGCCGATATCGCGGGCCTGCTGGGCACCTTGCTAATGGCACCCACCATGCTGGATATTCCAGCAAGCCTGGCGATCGAGCGCTTTCTCGCCTTGGACCCAGTGAACCATTTCCGGGCGGGAATGATAAAAGCACCCTTTTTCGCACTGGTCATTGGTATGATTGGCACCTACCGGGGCTATTATGTGCAGCGTTCAGCCGATGCTGTGGGGCGCAACACTACCGCGGCCGTGGTGGAATCAATCTTTATGGTCATTGCAGTAGACGCGCTGTTTTCATTAATATTTACGGAGATCGGTTGGTGAGCGAACCACTCATAGAAGTCAGAAACCTGGTGAACCGCTTCGGCAACCACACGGTGCACAACGGCATTAACCTGACGGTGTACGAGCACGAGATACTGGGGATTGTCGGCGGATCCGGTACTGGAAAATCGGTGTTGTTACGGACCATGCTGGGACTTCGACAAGCGACCTCCGGCGAGATTCGGGTATTCGGAGAGGATATCGCCGACCGGCAGAGTAAAGGGGCTCTCGGCAAATGCCGAAATCGCTGGGGCGTATTGTTCCAGGGTGGCGCTCTGTTCTCTGGATTGACGGTCATAGAAAATGTGACGGCCCCGATTCTCGAGCATATCGACATAAGCACAGCGCTGGCAGAAGAGCTGGCGCGCCTGAAACTGAGTATGGTGGGCCTCGATGAAGTGGCTTTTTATAAGTACCCCGCAGAGCTCTCTGGCGGCATGGTTAAACGCGTTGCCCTGGCACGGGCGCTCGCCCTGGACCCGCGAATGGTTTTCCTCGACGAACCGACATCGGGTCTGGACCCTATTAGCGCCGCTGAGTTCGACAACCTAATTTTATATCTGCGCGACCACCTACACCTTACCGTAGTAATGATCTCCCACGATATGGACTCCTTACTGACTATATGCGATAGGCTTGCAGTTATTGTTGATCAGCGGGTAATTACCGACCGTACCGAGGTTATTGTGAAACACGAACACCCCTGGATTCGCGAGTACTTCGGCGGCACTCGCGGCCGCTCCGTAGTGAGGGCTGCCTGAATGGAACGCCAGGCGCGATTTATCCTTGTAGGCTTCTTTCTGTTGCTGACCATCTCCGGATTGATTCTGTTTTATAACTGGATAACAGCGGCCAACGATGTCGTCAATAGCGAGCCGCGCGACATCCAATTCCAGGGCTCGGTAAGTGGCCTTTCTATAGGTAGCGACGTGCGCTATCTCGGGGTACAGATTGGTCGAGTTTCCAGCATCACGCTCAGCCCCAGCGAGGCCGGGCGAGTCGATGTGGCCATCGAGAGCAGCAAGGGACTACCCGCAGCGGAGCAGCTCATCGCAGCGTTGGAAGCCCAGGGGATTACCGGGCTGTCGATCATCGAATTACGCGACAAACAACCCGGTGAGGCGTCTTTTCCACTCGCTTCCGGCGTCATCGCCGGCTACCCGTCGTTGCTCTCCCGCTTGTCGACTTCCGCGGACGATATAACGGCATCCACCGCTGCCGTACTGACCAAAATCAACACTCTGCTCAGCGAGGAGAACCTGACCGCGTTGAGTGGAACCATTGCCGAAGCGCAGACGCTTACCACAAACCTGGCCGCCGCCTCGGTACAAATGGAGGAATTAGTGGCCAGCGTGACCCGCATCACAGCGGAACTGGAGGAGACCCTTCCAGACTACCGCGCCATGGCGATAAGCCTGGACCAGGAAATGGTGCCGGCGGTGGTCGCCGCAGGCAACTCTCTGCAAGATGCTTCTGATGCGGTCGCCGAAGCAGTGGGCACCAATCAACCGCAACTGCGCCGCCTGTTACAAAAAGACCTGCCTACCTTGATTGGTCTCACCGACGACCTGGCGCGCAGCCTCGACGGTATCAACCAGACTATGGGAAATATCAACGACGAGCCCGGCGCGATATTTTTCGGCGAGCAGGTTCGAGAAGTGGAGATCAGCCTTGAATAAACTATTTTTCTCAGGCCTTTGCCTGCTACCTTTGTTGGCGGGGTGTTTGTCACTGCCGGGTAGCGGCAACGACCCCATCGTGCGCTATGGCCTGCAAGCTCCCGACCTTAGTTGCAGCACCGGCAGGGGAACACTGGGCCTCAGTATTGCCAAACTCGGGTCCGGCCTGGATACCGATCGCGTCGCTAGACGCAATGCCGATAGCGGCGAAATTACCTACTTAAAAGGTGTGCGCTGGGTAGACCGGGTTGGCGTAATGCTGGAACAACGGCTGGCCGCCGATCTGGAGTGTCTGGGCCACACGGTGATAACCAGCCATCACAGTAAGCTCAACCACGACAACCTGGTGTGTGAGGTCAGGGCGTTGAACCTGGTGGTTGACGGCGACAACGATATGGCCGAAGTTGGCTTGTCCTGCGTACTGTTCGTCGCCGCGGGAGACGGTGATATCAACATACAATCCCGACATAGCGGCCCGATGCATAACTGGAGCGCGAGCTCCGCCACAGCCGCTATCGCATCGAGCTACCAACAGGTATTGCAGGAACTGGCAACGAGGTTAGAGCCTCAGCCTCTATAGACCACAAGCCACAACCTTAAAGAGCCTCAGCTGCTAGGAGCTTTCGGCTGCGAGTCGGTGCTTCTCATTTTCGTGAGGCACGGTCATCGCCAACAGTATGATCGCTATTACACAACCGCCGGACAATAAGGCAAAACCACCGTCCCAGCCGTAACCATCAACTGTGTATCCCATCACAATGTTGGCCACTACAGCGCCACCCAGATAACCAAAAATACCCGTGAGACCAGCCGCAGTGCCCGCCGCTTTTTTTGGCACCAG
Organism: Halieaceae bacterium; assembly: GCA_047618115.1. GTDB lineage: Bacteria > Pseudomonadota > Gammaproteobacteria > Pseudomonadales > Halieaceae > CALJGI01. The sequence continues at coordinate 7,298 of JBLHKV010000122.1, forward strand.
CTCCAGCGCGTGGAGACCGATCAGCATCACCGGACCGTAAATTAAAAACCCAATGGCGATGAGAGCGGCCATATCGACAGTCGGGTTACCCGGCGGGTTGAACCAGTACACCAGTACCGCAATCAGCACCAGTGACATAAATAGAATACCGGCCGGGGCCCTCCGGCCGCGAAACCAGCGGTCGCTGACATACCCGCAAAGCAGGGTTCCAGGTATGCCCGCCCACTCATACAAAAAGTAGGCCCACGAGCTTTCGTCAACCGTGAAGTGCTTGACCTCGCTAAGGTAGGTCGGTGCCCAGTCCAGCACGCCGTAACGGATCAGGTACACAAAAGCATTGGCGATCGCGATGTACCACAATAATTTATTGTTCAGCACATACTGGAAGAAAATATCGCGACCTGAAAATTCCTGCTCGTATTCGTCGTTGTAGTCACTGGGGAAATCCTGACGGTGAACCTCGATCGCGGGCAGTCCACAAGACTGCGGTGTATCTTTCATGGTCAGGAGCAACATAGCCGCTAAGCCGACAGCCACCGTCGCCGGCACGTAAAACGCGCTGTGCCAGTCGTTGAACCAGGCCATACCCAGCACAAAAAGGGGCCCTATCAATCCTCCACCCACGTTGTGCGCAACATTCCAGACCGACACAACACGGCCCCGCTCGTTACCGGAATACCAGTGCACGATGGTGCGCCCGCAAGCCGGCCAACCCATGCCCTGAACCCAACCATTTAAAAACAACAGCACAAACATGATGGTGACGCTGCTGGTTGCCCACGGGACCAAACCAAACACCAGCATGATACAGGCGGAGCAAAAGAGTCCCGCCGCCATAAAATAACGGGGATTACTCCGATCAGAAACGCTCCCCATCAGAAACTTACTCAGGCCGTAGGCGATGGAAACCGCCGACAGGGCGACGCCTAACTCGCCCTTGCTGAAGCCGTGCTCTTCGATCAAAAAGGGCATGGCGAGAGAAAAGTTTTTTCGCACCAGATAATAACCGGCATAACCAAAGAAAATGGCGAGAAATACTTTTATCCGTAGTCGGCGATATTCGGCATCTGTGCGATCTGCTGGCAGCGGTGCGATATGTTCCGCTGGCCTGAAAATACCATACATTAAGAGAGCGCCTCGGCATCGGTAAGCGGTGTCAACAACTCGCGTCGCAGAAACACCAGGATATAAACGCTGAGGTATAACCCCACGACGATAAGACCGATCCACTCGATCTTGAGCGGCGTGTACTGGTACAACAATACGAGCGCCGACAGCGCCAGCCAGTTACCGATGACATAGCGTTTCTTACCGACCAGGTCCGGGGACAGCTGCAGATTCTGGGTGTACAGACGAATCAAAGAATCCAGAGAATTGATAACAAAAATAACGCCCACCACGACCATGGCCATGCGCCAGTTAGGACCAATTTCTATGCCGTTACTAAAGTAGTAATACAACACCGAAAACCAAATGGCGATGGGAATGGAGGGGACTATCAATAGCGCGAGCAACAGTCGTCCAACGCTGATACCACCGACAAAACGCGCGACAAACTGACCAATCATTATGCTCCAGGCAAACCACCAGTACAGGTAAAATTGATGGTAGTCGGTCACCGGAGTTACAAAGCGGTGAATATTGCTGAAATACCCGCCAAGCCCTTCCATGGTGTTGGCCAGACCGAAAACACCCATACCTGAATTTAGCCAGACGCCTACGATGAGAGCGAAGAACAGCCAGGTGGAGGCCACGCTCAGTATCTCCACGTACTTGATGTCGGTACTGGACAAGGTGGCACACAAAATCACTACGCCGACCAGCGTGTAGCGCACCCCGTCGCTGATGCCTTGCACGTAGTCCGGCAAATAGCTCAGAAACAAGAATGCGGTAAAAGCGCAGGTGGCGATAATCACCAGATTGTTAACGAACTTGATCGCCGGAATGGCGAACAACTTAACGCGGGGCTCGACGATGCAAAAATAGAAGGTGGTCAGGAAATAAAAGCCCCAAACCAGAAAACCCCAAAAGCCAAATTCTATCGCCAGCGGACTGGCAAAGTCGTACACCTCATCCGAGGCGAAAACTTCAAAATCCACCAACGGGAACATGATCAGTCCCACATCCAAACCCGAGGTAAATAAAATGGCGATAAAAGTGAAAAACGAAACCGGAATTTCACCGTGACACGGGATTTTTCGCCAGCGCATCGCCAGTATCAGCGAGGTCAGCAAGGTCACGGCAATGGCCACTGTCAGTATCAGGGACAACTTAGACTCCTGGGCCTAGCGGCCGGCTTATTAAAAATTTCTTGTTTCCAGTTGCAGTCCCACACTGGACCATGATGGATCGAGAATCCGCTCGCGGGCGCTTTCATCGCCGCGAATAAACAAGTCAAAGAAGGCCATCGCCTTTTCTCTCTGCATCGTTTGTGCGATGTTTGGCGAAAGCATCTGGAAAGTTTCGTCCGGCTTAAAATAACGTTTTTTACTATTGGGCTTCAGCTCTGGCCACCAATAACCCGCCGATACACCCAGGGTGGAATGCGTGGCATCTGCCAGCATGCCCCAGACCACTGGCGCCGCGCTGGCCTCGTAAGTGGCGCGCAGCCCGGGCAGTGGATTATCGGGGCTCGATGTAGCGGTGCCAGTGAGTTCAGCGGTGGCGTCGGCGAGCCCAATAATCAGGTTGTCCTCGGCGCCACTGAGTAAAAACATCGGTTTACGAATATCTGCCAGGGGGAAAAAATCAGCGGCGCTGAGCAGTACGGATTCCTGGCCGGCAGGCGCCAGCAACTCGGCTGGCATCATGCCACGCACGTCGACATAGCTGGGTGGAACAACCGCGAACCCCGCGGTGAATCGCGGCTCGAGGCCCAGACCAACCAGCGTAGTAGCGCCGCCGAAGGAGCGGCCTATCAAGCCGATGCGGTCCAGCGCGAGACGATCCGCAAATTTGCCCTCGTCCTGCATCTTGTCCAACTCGGCAAGCACCGCCCGAAGGTCGTTCAGTCGCTGCAGTAATGAGGCGTCCAGGTTGACTTGAAATTGCGGGCTGTCGCGCCCGGCGGAGAGAGGCGTATAACTCTGACCGAATGTTTCCAGCGTACCGTAGGCACCGTGGTCGTTAAATTCCGCCATGACCGGCGCCATCTCCGCAATAAACGCCGGATCGCCCGACTGGAAATCCAGCGCCGGGTCGCTGCCGCTCATGGCAAAGGGTGAGTTGCCGGTGTGATCCGCCGCTATCACCAGGTAACCATGTGCGGCGAGGTATTCACACACGGTAGACATGTTGTAGCGACTACCCGCATCGCCGTGGGTCATCACCACCACGGGCAATTGCGCCGCGCCGGGCGCTAGGGGAGCATCGACATAACTGACGCGTTCACGATCAAACAACTCCGCTATCGCCGCATCGATTTGTACCTGATCGACACCCTCACGCACAGTGGCCGGCGTCATATGGAAAAAAGTTGTCTGAGTCATCATCAGTTGATGCATCGCGCGATTGCGAAACACGTAGTCGCCCCAGGTGGCGCGACGTTGCTCCGGCCCAACCGCCTCATGTGCAGCCGTCT
>JBLHKV010000123.1:0-10781 GCA_047618115.1 Halieaceae bacterium
TGCAGGCCATAGCCACGAGACAGCGATATCGCTAGAATCCGCCGCGATGCTCACTCTACAACAAATCAGCTTGCAGCGAGGCCCCAAGGTTTTGCTGCGCAACAGCAGCCTGATAGTCCGAGACGGCCAACGCATTGGCTTGATTGGCGGCAATGGCAGTGGAAAATCCAGCCTGTTCGCCATGATCGTTGGCAAGCTGGGGCTGGATGGCGGCAGCATCAATGATTTGTCGCAGATTCGCCTGGCGCATATGGCACAAGAAGTGGAGACCAGCAATCGCCCGGCACGAGACTACGTTATAGACGGCGATCGGCGCCTGCGAGAACTGCAAGAGCAGCTAAGCCTGGCAGAGCACGACGAAGACTACGGCAAATTGACTACGGTGCACTCCGAACTCGACCTGATTGACGGCTACACCGCAGATCGACGCGCCGAAGGATTGCTCCGCGGTCTCGGGTTCGCCCACGACGAGTGTGAACACCCCGTAGACAGCTTTTCCGGTGGCTGGCGTATCAGGCTTAACCTCGCACAGGCGTTGATGTGTCCTTCCGACTTGTTGCTTCTCGACGAACCAACCAACCACCTCGACCTCGATGCGACTCTCTGGCTGCAGGACTGGCTGGGCCGGTACCGCGGGACCTTGCTGATGATTTCTCACGACAGAGACTTCATCGACAGTGTCTGCAGCGCCATCGTGGCGATCGAGCACCAGCAGTTGCGTTTGTATAACGGTAACTATTCAGCCTACGAACGCCAGCGGGCCGAGCGGTTGGCGTTAGAACAGGCGACCTACGAGAAGCAGCAGGAACGAGTAGCTGAGATTGATGCCTTCGTTCGTCGCTTCAGGTACAAGGCGACCAAGGCCAAGCAGGCGCAAAGCCGAATCAAGGAATTGGAGCGTATGGAGTTGATCGCTCCGGCCCACATCGACTCACCCTTCCACTTCAGCTTTCGCCCTGCCGAAAGAGCCAGCGACCCAATGCTGGCCTTTAAGGGCGCCACGCTGGGTTATGGCGATACCGCTGTATTGGAAAAGGTCGACCTGACAATGCACCCGGGAACCAGGATTGCACTATTGGGTGCCAATGGCGCGGGAAAATCTACTTTGCTGAAATCTCTGGTCGGCGAACTGCCGCTAATGGGAGGAGAACGTGTCGTAGGCTCGCACTGCGACATCGGCTATTTTAACCAACACCAACTCGAAGCGCTCGATTTGGAAGCCAGCGCCCTGTTGCATCTACAGCGTATCAACCCCCAAGCCAGAGAGCAGGAAATCAGAAATTTCCTGGGCGGCTTCAATTTTCACGGCGATTCGGCAACCGGCTCTATCGCACATTTTTCCGGTGGCGAAAAAGCCCGCCTGGCACTGGCCATTATCGTGTGGGAACGACCCAGCCTGCTGATCCTGGATGAGCCTACCAACCACCTCGACCTAGAGATGCGGCAGGCTCTCACCGAGGCTATTCAGAGCTTTGAAGGCGCATTGGTTCTGGTGTCCCACGACCGCTACCTGCTGCGTAACAGCGTCGATACGCTGCTACTGGTTGACGCAGGGCGCGTGACAGAATTTGAAGAGGACTTGAGTCATTACGAGCGCTGGTTGCTGGATCGTACAAAACAACAGATATCGGGGTCGAAACCACCCGAACAGCTAACGCCTGAAGATCGGAAGTCGAAGCGGCGCGACACGGCAAAGAGGCGCGAGGAGCTGCGCCCTATCAAGAACGTTCTACGCCAGCTGGAAGGAAAGATAGAAGAGCTTAACCGGGCACTCAAGTCTATCGAAAGTGATTTGGCTAACAGTGACCTATACGAGCCCGAGAACAAAGACTCTTTGCAAAGTCTGCTGGCTCAGCAGGGCGACATGAAAAAGAAGGCTGAAGCATTAGAGGAACAGTGGCTGCTAAAACAGGAACAGCTTGAAAGTCTCGAGGCAGATCTCTGAACGCTTGGCACTCGTCCACCGCGATCCCCATCAACGTTGAACCAAATTCCTTTTCGCCTGTGGACTCAGCTTTTTAAGCTCGGCTTCGCGGCGCGCTGCCATCGAACGATCGGTGCAGGATTCCGAGTAAACCACTGTCACTGGACGGCGCGCACGGGTATACCGAGCACCCCCTTTTACTAGCCCATTGTGTTCTCGTTCGCGACGGACAAGGTCTGTGGTGATACCGCAGTAGAGAGAATCGTCGGCACAGCGCAACAGATAGACATGCCACACGAGTCAGCAGCCACCCCCCTTGACTAGCGTAGGTTCAATCGCAATAAAGTGTTCAGCATAGGGTTGCGCCTGCAACATAGAGAAACGATCACTGCTGACGTCTACCCGTACACCGCGAGGGTAAGTTTGGCCGCTCTCATCTGCCTGGAGAGGCTTGACAGCACATAGCGTTACCGAGCGAAGCTCGATTCCTTCGAAGACCTGCCACGGGTCGTGCTCCCATTTATCGTACTCCACGGCTACGAAGCCCGCCGCCAGAAAGGCATCCGAAATAGCTACGCGTCCGCCCGGATGCAACACCCTGAACAACCCGGTGAGCATATCCCGCCGATCGGCCTCGCTGTATCGATCCTGCACCACTTCTTCTACCTCCATTAATTTCTCTCCTCCTGTTACTCTTAAAAACTAGCCTCTGCGCCAATCGTGATAGCGCTTAACCCAGGCCAATAGTCGCTCGGGTTTGCGCGCCTTGCGCCATTCCCCAGCAACGAATTTATTGGCTTCACTGAGGGTGGGATAAACGTGAATAGTGGCCATAATTTTACTCAGTCCGAGACCGTGTTTCATCGCCAACACATACTCCGCCAATAATTCAGCCGCGTGGTATCCGACGATGGTAGCACCGAGAATTTTGTCTGAACCCGGTCGTGTTAAAACTTTGATAAAACCGTGAGCTTCGCCATCGGCAATAGCGCGATCCAAGTCATCGATACCGAACCGACTCAATTCATAAGCCACACCTTGTTCTGTGGCTTCTGTTTCGCTCAAACCCACCCTGGCCACTTCGGGGTCTGTAAATGTCGCCCAGGGCACAACGCTATAGTCAACTTTGAACTTCCGCGCCCAGCCAAATAGTGCATTCACGGTTGCAAACCAAGCTTGATGACTGGCCATATGCGTGAACTGATACGGACCCACCACGTCACCACAGGCATAAATTGTCGGGACCGCTGTTTGCAGGTAATCATTGACCGCAATAGTGCCCGTCGGAGTGCGTGTAATCCCCAGTTCATCCAAGCCCATACCTTCGGTATTAGCTCGCCTTCCAATCGCCACCAAGATCCGCTCAAAGGGCAAGCTCACAGGTTCTCCGCCAACCTCGAAGTCGGCCCACTGCTGGCCATCTTCCCTGCGCAAGCCTACTGCCCGGTGACCCGTGTGAACGCTTATGCCGTTGCTCTCGAAGCGCCTGGCGACGTGCTCGCTGACATCCGGGTCTTCCCTGGGCATCAGCCGGTCGGCCATATCCACCAGGGTTACCTGGGTACCGAGGCGCGCGAAGGCCTGCGCCAGCTCGCAGCCTATGGGTCCCGCGCCCATGATCAGCAATTGCCCGGGTTGTGTGGTCAGCTCCCATAAGTTGTCCGAGGTGAGATAGTCAACTGTCTCGAGACCCGGTATTGGCGGTACAAAGGGTCGGGCGCCGCTGGCAATAATTATATGTCTCGCACTTATTTCCCTGCCATCGACGGACACGACCCAGGGTGAGAGGATACGCGCTTCGCCCTTCACGCAATCTACCCCCATCTCTGTATACCTTGCGACCGAATCGTGAGGTTCTATTGCGGCTACAACTCGCTGTATCCGTCGCATCACTGCAGGAAAATCGACCTTGGCAGGCTCGACTTCGAGGCCAAATTCAGTACCCCTGCTCACATAATCATTGATACGGGCAGAGCGGATAAGCGCTTTACTGGGGACGCATCCGGTGTTCAGGCAATCACCGCCCATGCGGTCTCGCTCTACCAGCACGACACTGGCCTTTACTGTGGCGGCTATCAGCGAAGAAACGAGTCCTGCCGACCCCGCCCCAATCACCACTACATTGGTATCAAAACGACTCGGCTTGTCCCATTTGCCGAGAACACGTTGGCGTTCTATCAGTCCAAGCAGCTTCTTTGCCAGTAGAGGGAATATACCCAACAAGACAAAAGAGCCCAGCAACCCCGGCGAGAGTATTCCCGACAGGCCATCCAACTCGGCCAACTGGGTGCCCGCATTTACGAAGACTGCTGTGCCGATCAGCATGCCCAGCTGGCTGACCCAATAAAATCGCCAAATCGGCAGGGGTACCAATCCCATCAGCAGATTAACTGCAAAAAAGGGAAACAACGGCACCAGGCGCAGACCAAAGAGATAAAATGCGCCCTCCTTCTCAAACCCGCGGTTGATGGCAGCCAGTTGGCTGGAGAATCGGTTTTGCACCCAATCGCGGAGCACTACTCTCGACACCAGAAAGGCCAGAGTAGCTCCCAGAGAGCTGGCAAAAGAGACCAACAACAATCCCCACCAAAAACCAAACACAGCTCCACCGGCCAGTGTCATGATGGCTGCTCCTGGCAGGGATAAAGCGGTCACGACCACATAAACTGCAAAAAATCCCAGCGCGGCACTGAGTGGCGACGAGCGCTGGAACTCGAGAATTTCAGTCAGCCTGTGCTTGAGCACATCGAGCTGCAGATACTGGCTTATGTCGAAGATGAAGAATAGCGCGACACCTATCGCCACAGCGCTTAAAATCAGTCTTTGCTTAGTTTTCATCCTATCTCCGCCTCGTTTAGCTGCCCATTCACACGACGCTGTAGACAGCGTGGAATCCTATTCGGTTCCCACAGCGGGCGAGACCCGCCGAGCAAGCAGACTTGATATTTAATATTCCGCCCCCATTAATGGGTGGTATCATTATCCGGCATTGTACAGCTTGCTATCGGCATCGATAGTAAACGTTATCGCCACCAACCTATTATTTGGAGAAAAAAATGGGCGCTGAAATTGTCCACGTAACCGACGCGAACTTCGATGAGCACGTACTCAACTCAGATATCCCCGTGCTGGTGGATTTTTGGGCCGAATGGTGCGGACCCTGCAAGATGATCGCACCTGTCCTGGAGGAAATCGCCGCCGAATACGAAGGGAAGCTGAAGATCTGCAAGGTAGACGTAGACTCCAACCCCGAGATTCCACCCAAGTTTGGTATTCGCGGAATTCCGACCTTGATTGTGTTCAAGAATGGCACTCCCGAAGCCACTAAGGTAGGCGCTCTGTCCAAAACCCAACTCAGTGAATTCGTCGATTCAGCCATCTGAATTGATTGACCCGGCCCATGGCCGGGTCAATTCCCTCGACAAATTTTTCATTAGAGGCTGGACGACCAGCATTTGTCATGCTAAGTTTGGCCCCAATGCATAATTCCAGTGCATAAATAACAATTCTCAAATAAGAACCCGACTTCACTTTTTCCTTTTCCACGCATTGACTGTGCGCGCAAAATTAACTCGTTTTTAATCCATTCCTGCCGAACCTACTTCTATGAATCTGACTGATCTTAAAACCAAACCAACATCCGAAATCATCGAAATCGCCAAAGAAATTGGCCTCGACAATGTCGGACGATCTCGAAAACAAGAAATTATTTTTTCAATCCTCAAGAAACACGCGAAAAGCGGCGAGGATATCTATGGCGATGGCGTTCTCGAGATTTTACAGGACGGCTTTGGCTTCCTGCGCTCGGCAGACTGCTCTTACCTGGCGGGACCCGACGATATTTATGTATCTCCCAGCCAGATAAGAAGATTCAATTTACGCACCGGCGACTCAATTACCGGCAAGATCAGACCACCCAAGGATAGCGAACGTTATTTCGCACTGTTAAAGGTCGAGGAAGTTAATTTTGTTGCGCCTGAAAAATCCAAGCACAAGGTCTTGTTCGAAAACCTGACTCCGTTATTCCCGGACGAGCGCTGCATACTTGAAACCGGCAACGGCAGTACTGAAGACCTCACCGGTCGCATCATCGACCTGGTCGCGCCCATCGGAAAGGGGCAGCGCGGCCTGTTGGTGGCACCGCCCAAGGCCGGTAAGACAATTATGATGCAGCACATTGCGCAGTCCATAATTCGCAACTATCCCGAGTGCTACGTGATCGTATTGCTCATCGATGAGCGGCCAGAGGAAGTAACAGAGATGCGGCGAACCGTTCTCGCTGCAGAAGTGATAGCTTCCACCTTTGACGAACCCCCCTCGCGACATGTGCAGGTCGCCGACATGGTGATTGAAAAGGCCAAGCGACTGGTCGAGCACAAGCGCGATGTAGTCATTCTTCTGGACTCAATCACTAGACTTGCGCGCGCCTATAACACGGTAATCCCAAGTTCGGGCAAAGTGTTGACCGGCGGCGTCGACGCACACGCTCTGGAACGCCCAAAGCGCTTTTTTGGAGCAGCGCGTAATATCGAAGAAGGAGGCAGTCTCACCATCATCGCCACGGCTCTGGTCGATACCGGGTCAAAGATGGACGAGGTTATTTACGAGGAGTTTAAGGGCACAGGTAACTGTGAACTTCACCTGGATCGCAAGATCGCCGAGAAACGGGTTTACCCCGCCATCAATATCCGTCGTTCCGGCACACGACGCGAGGAACTGCTCACCGCTGAAGACGAACTGCAACGTATGTGGATACTGCGCAAGCTACTGCATAGCATGGAAGACGTTGCCGCTATTGAATTTATTATCGACAAGCTTAAGGACACCAAGTCCAACGACGAGTTTTTCAAATCGATGAAGCGGAAGTAAAGCGCTCCCGAGATAATGGCCACGCGGTGAAATACAAAGACCTGCGAGAATTTATAGCACACCTCGAGCAGCGCGGTGAATTGCGGCGCATCTCGGTGCCGGTCGACCCCAAATTCGAAATGACCGAAATTTGCGATCGTACGCTCAAACGCGGCGGCCCCGCGCTACTGTTTGAAAACCCCATAGGTTACGACACGCCGGTACTGGCCAATTTGTTTGGCACCGAACAGCGGGTCGCTCTGGGCATGGGATCAGAGCAGTTGAGTTCGCTCAGGGAGATAGGTGAACTACTGGCCTATCTGCGGCAGCCCGACCCTCCCAAAGGATTTAAGGACGTATGGGACAAAGCACCTATCTTGCGGCAGGTTTTAAATATGGCGCCCAAGGTAGTCAAGAAAGCCCCCTGCCAGACTCATGTGTTGCAGGGCGAGGCAGTAGATCTTACCCGCCTACCGATTCAAACTTGTTGGCCCGACGATGCGGGGCCCTTAGTCACATGGCCACTGGTGATAACCCGGGGTCCCAACAAAGAACGCCAAAACCTCGGCATCTACCGGATGCAACTACTGGGTCGCAATAAACTTATCCTGCGCTGGCTATCACACCGCGGCGGCGCCCTCGATTACCGCGAGTGGCAAATTCAACACCCTGGGCAACGCTACCCGGTAGCGGTAGCGCTCGGCGCTGACCCCGCCACTACCCTGGGGGCTGTGACTCCGGTGCCGGACAATATTTCAGAGTACGGGTTTGCCGGACTCCTAAGAGGCTCTAAAACCGAGGTTATCAGTTGCTACAGCGACGCCTGCAGCAGCCACGGCCTGCAGGTACCGGCAACGGCAGAGTACATTCTGGAAGGCTATCTCGAGCCGGGTGAAACCGCGCCTGAAGGGCCCTTTGGCGACCACACTGGCTATTACAACGAGGTCGAAGAGTTTCCGGTGTTCACGGTGGATACGATCACCCATCGCGACTCCCCGATTTACCACAGCACCTACACAGGTAGACCACCCGACGAGCCCTCGGTACTCGGCTCGGCTCTCAACGAGGTGTTCATACCCATATTGCAACGCCAGTTTCCAGAGATCGTGGATTTCTATCTGCCGCCAGAGGGTTGCTCTTACCGAATGGCTGTAATCACTATGAAAAAGGAATATCCAGGCCATGCCAAGCGGGTAATGATGGGTACTTGGTCTTTTCTGCGTCAGTTTATGTACACCAAATTTCTGATCGTCACAGACGACGATGTCGACGCGAGAAACTGGGAAGATGTAATCTGGGCAATGACCACCCGCATGGACCCTCGTCGCGATTCAGTATTTATCGACAACACCCCGATTGACTATCTGGACTTCGCCTCGCCGGTGTCTGGGCTTGGCTCCAAGGTGGGCTTTGACGCCACCAACAAGTGGCCGGGCGAAGTAGACAGAGCCTGGGGCAAGCCCATAACGATGGACCCGGCGATCACCGCGAGAGTAGATGAACTCTGGGACAGCTTAGGAATAGATACCTGAGGTCTCCACTAGCCCAACTTGGTGCGGCGCTGCGGCATAGGTAGATCAGGCAGCTTATTCTGGCTTAACATCAATCCACGCTGGAAGTGTTCGCCACTCTTTTGATGCTCTCCCAGCCGAGCCAACAATCGACCCAATTCGGCACTGGTTTCAGGCGTTTGCAGAATTTTATGGCTGATTTGGAAATAGTCTCTGGCCTTTCCCCACAACTCGTTTCGCAACGACAGCCGACCCGCGCACAGTAGCAATTCACCGTTATTGGGTCGCTCCCGCAACCAGGCCTCGGCAATAGTGAGTTGCTTGGCGACATTGGCGCCCTGAACGACACCGTAGAGGCGGATCAGGGCATCGTCCCAATTCTTTTTCAACTGTTTCAGTAATACCTTCTCGGCTTCTTCATCGCCATCTGCGGCAATCAGATAACTGGCATAGTCGGCGACTGCGACACCGTCTTTGCGCATGGCATCGGGTAGCGATTTCCAAGCCTTCTGAAGCTTATCCCGGCGCTCGGCATCGCCACCAGTAGACGCCGCCACTCGCAAAATATCCCGATTGACAGTGAGCTGTAACTCATCGATCCGAGCAGCATCAAGCACCTTGCGCTTTCTCAACTCCGGCAATAATTCACCGAGGCTCTGCCAGTCCTTCAGACGCAGAAACACCTGACTCAACAGGTACAAAACATGAGGATGTTTAGCAGCATTTTTCCTGACGCGCTGTAGGGTTGCCAGAGCATCTTCCAGCTGACCTCTGTCCAATTGTATCTCTGCCTGGGTCAACTCAATGGCAATGAGTGCATCGCCTTCAGTGGATTCAGCCATGCGCAAATAATTTTGTGCCTGTTCGATATCACCCATCTTGTCGCTGGCCTTTGCCGCAATCAAGTAGTTGAGTAGGGGCGCATCCGAATTGCGTGCTCCGGCAAGGAGCTGGCGCCGTGCTTTACTCCAATTACCTTCGATATAGTTAATCATGCCGGATGCTGTCCTACGCTGACTACGCTGGCTGCTACGACCACTGAACAAACTGCCAACCCAGCCCTTCGATGCCAATAGTCGCTTCCAGGCTCGAATCGAGTAATAGAATATGAGAAATGCACAGACCAGCAACATCAGACCGATCCAGACGCTGGTTTCCAACGTCGTGTGGCCGTAAGACACCAGCACATAGCCGGGGTCGTATTCGATCAGCGCAACCAGGCCCACCGCCGCCATTAGCGTCAGTACAGCAATGATCAATAAGCGCCTCACGGCGCCCCCTTTGTTGTCACTGTTTCCACAACGTCTGGTTCAGCCTCGTCTGGCTTCGCAGGGCTTGGCAGGCGTGTCACGGGGTTGCTGTGATTAGTCTCGATATGACTTTTTAATACCAGCAGCGAACCAGAGATATCCGGCAGTTCGGAGGTGACCTGTACTTTGATCAATGCGTCGATCTCCGTCAAAATCGAACGGGCCCCGCTTTCACTAAGTGTGAAATACTCACTCAGCCAACGCGAAGCCTTGTCGAGACTGGCGCTATACAAATCCGGATTGTGAGACAACAACGCAGATTGAGCCTGCTCGAGCATCAACCGCAAATTCTGCCTGGCGAGCTGTTCGTGTTCGGGTGACAACATCGGCTCATAGACCTCCTCCCGACGGCGAATGACAACGTATTGGCTCAGCTTGTCTAGGGCCCCGCGAAACCCTGAGAGCAGACGATCGCGCCAGCCAGCTGCTGCGTCTTCTGACCGGGTAGCAGGCGCGGGTTCAGGCAATGTGAACATAGCCAGTCGGTCTACCTGAGCCCCAAGCGCTTCAAGCCTGGTCCAGGTACCCTGGGTATCCAGTCGTCCACTCGCCCTCAACGCCGCCATATCGTTGGCAATTGCCAACCGTATATCGTGCAATGCAATCCCATCTAATTCTCGAACAATGTCGTCGGCCGCCTGCAACAGGGCTGCAGAGGCAGCGGTATCGCCGCCCATCAACAAACGGTGGTTAGCCAAACGCAGCAAGTATTCAGCCTCGGCCAACAACCAATCGTCGCGATCAGTAGTGGCCATTTCCGCCAATCGGCGGCGATGCTCACTTAAGGACTGTCGAACTGACAACATGTCGCCAGCCTGCTGTTTTTGCACCTTAGCTAGCCGACTATCCAATTCACTTTGCGCCGCTTGCAAACGTTTTGTATTCGAGTCTCGAGCGGCCGCCGATGAATCGATCTTTTCCAGCTCAGTCTGGAATACTGCAAGACGTTGCTGACCTTGCAGCGCCAGCCAAGCAGAGCCTCCAGCTGCCATCGCGGCAAGCAAGACCAACACCCACAATAATAGCGTCGCCATTCCACCGGAACGTCGCGCGGACTTTTGGGGAGCGGCTTTTTTGGGTCCCGATTTCACAGGCGGCGGCTCCGGGCTCGTCTCAGTAGGTAACCGCTCGGCGGGGCCGGCCGGCTCGGACTCTGTTAAATCTTCCACTCAATCACCTGCTACGTCA
>JBLHKV010000124.1:0-10781 GCA_047618115.1 Halieaceae bacterium
AGTAAGCCGGCGCGGATCCAACAATCGTTCGAGTTCGGAACGAGGAATATCGCAAAGGGTCTCTGCCACATCGATCAATGGTTGACCTGATGCCGCTGCCTGCTTAGCGATAATTGCCGCCAACTCATAGCCAATTATTGGATTCAAAGCGGTAGCAAGAATAGGATTGGTTGCTACCGCTGCGGCGACCCGGTCGGCATTCACCGACATACCGGTAACTGCCTTCCAAGCCAGTGCCTGGCAGGCACCGTCAAGTAGTTCAATACTCTGCAGCAAGTTGTAGGCAATAAGTGGCAACATCGTGTTGAGCTGAAAATTGCCAGACTGTGCGGCATAGGCAATAGTTAAATCGTTTCCCATAACCTGCGCGCATACCATCGCCACCGCCTCGGGAATAACCGGATTTACCTTGCCAGGCATAATACTGCTGCCAGCTTGCAGCTCGGACAAACTAATTTCGCCAAATCCCGCACCCGGTCCGCTGTTCATCAACCTTAGATCATTGGCAATCTTGGACAGGGCAACCGCCAGCACTCTAAGCTGTCCGGACAGCTCAGTTGCGGTGTCCTGACAGGCAACCGCTGTCATTAAATTACTCCCTGGGGCCAGCTTCAGCCCCGACAATTCGGACAGACGCCGGCAGGCCAGGCGAGAGAAATCTGGATGGGCATTGATGCCGGTGCCCACCGCAGTGCCGCCCAAAGCCAGCTTACAAAGTCGCGGAAAAACGCTGATAATACGCTCAGCACACTCGTCTAACTGCGTTTCCCAGGCTGACAGCTCCTGTCCAAAGGTAATCGGCATAGCGTCCATGAGATGGGTCCGGCCGGTTTTGACAATGTCGCCAATCTCCTCCCGCTTGGCTGCAAGCTGCTCTTGTAGCACCGTCAAAGACGGCAGTAAGGTTTGTTCGATCGCGAGTGCAGTGCAGAGATGAATAGCGGTAGGCACCACGTCATTACTGCTCTGCCCCGCGTTCACGTGATCATTGGGGTGCACCTGTTTTTTACAGCGGTCGCTGGCAAATTTCGCCAAAATTTCGTTAACGTTCATGTGCGTGCTGGTGGCTGAGCCAGTCTGGAACACATCGAGGGGAAAAAGATCCATCGGCACGTCGGTGGCGAGTTCCGCGGCCGATGCCGCTATCGCTGCGGCAATCTCGTCCGGGAGGACACCCAAGTCTGCATTCGTTTCAGCCGCCGCCCGCTTGATCATAAGTAAGGCGCCAATGAATCGAGACGGCAGACGCAGGGAACTGATTTGGAAATTGTCCAAGGCAAGTCGAGTTTGCTCACCTAAAAACACCTTATCGCTCGACACTGTTGGCTCCCCACTACTAATGAACTGCGCAGACAGATAGTTTCCATACGCGTAGAAACCGCTGATCGAGTGTATGATAATCGACACAATTGTGCGAACACTGGGCAGCTTGGCAAAAATGGCAAAAAACGATGAGCTGAGTTTCTGGTGGGCAGACCTCAAACCGACATACTTGGCAGCGTGTAGCACGGAACTTCCAGAAAAAACCGACATTGCGATTATCGGAGCCGGCTATACCGGCCTGTGGACCGCGTATTACCTGCTACAGGTAGATCCTAATCTGTCCATCACCATCATTGAAGCGGAAACTCCCGGCTTTGGCGCCAGCGGCAGGAATGGAGGCTGGTGCGCGGGTGAAACAAGTGGTATGCACGACCAGATTGCCGATCCAGCAAGCCGCGAATCCGCCCTGCGGCTGCAGCGGCAAATGTTCGATACTGTCGACGAAATTGCACGCGTCTGCGCACGGGAGAACATCGACTGCCACTATGACAAAGGTGGGTCACTCCATGTCGCGCCAACACCATTTCACGCAAAGAAGATGCTCGATGAGCTGCAGCATCAGTACCGACATGGAGTGTCAGACGCCGATACCTATTGGATGGACGAAGCCACATCCCGCGACCGAGTGAACACCCGTGAAAACCACGGCGCTATCTACACGCCGCATTGTGCCGCCATTCACCCACTGCGCCTGGTCCAGGGGCTGGTAGAGGTGTTAATTGCCAAAAAAGTCCGGATTGTCTGTAATACACCCGCTACTTCTATCCAACCCGGATGTATTAGCACGGCCCGCGGGCAAATCAAATGCCATACCGCTTTGCGAGCAACAGAGGCCTACACCGACACCCTCGCCGAAGATCGACTCAGCATCCTTCCCGTCTACTCGTTGATGGTCGCCACCGAACCACTGAGCACCTCACAGTGGAATCAAATCGGATTGCACCAGCGGGAGACTTTTGGCATGGCCCAGCGGGCGGTAACTTATGGCCAGCGAACACGCGACAACAGAATGGCCTTCGGCGCCAGGGGCGGTTATTTATTTGGTTCGCGGCTCAAACGTCACTTCACTCGGGACGATCCGGCATTAGACCAGGTCGTGAAGACCTTGTATGACATATTTCCCGCGCTATCAAAACGGAAGATTGAACACGCGTGGGGCGGCATGCTGGGAGTACCAAGATCCTGGACACCCTATGTGCGGTTTGATCCTGCCACCCAAATCGGTTCGGCGGGCGGCTACGTGGGCGAAGGCGTGGCAGCGTCAAATCTGGCGGCGCGAACGCTGGCGGATCTGGCCCTACAGCGCGCAACTCCACTGACTGCATTACCGTGGGTCGATGCGAAATCGCGGCGCTGGGAACCAGAACCGCTGCGCTGGCTTGGCTATACACTGGCAAAGCATGCCGGAAATTGGGCCGATCGCAGCGAGAGAATCAACGGGAAAACGTCCGGCCTCGCCGGTCGAATTTACGACGCGCTCTCCGGATAACTAACTGCCGCTCTAAAGTAGGTCTTCAAAGGCGTTTACCTGCGCCCGCGCAATGTCGATGCTCTTCAACCAGAAATCCGGTTGTCCAAGGTCGACTCCAAGGTGCTCTCGTGCCACTTCTTCAGCGGTCATGTTACCGGTAGATCTAAGCATTGCGACATAAGATTCAAAAAAATCGGCTCCGCGTTCCTTGCGCTGGGCATATACACCAAGACTGAAGAGGTAGCCAAACAGATAGGGGTAGTTGTAAAAGCTGGTGTCGGCAATACTGAAATGCGCTTTACTGGCCCAGAACATATCGTCGGCCCGGGTCATTGAGTCGCCATACCAGCGCGTCCACGTCTCACTCATTAATTGCCGAAGCGCAGGGACATCGAGTTCACCGCCCTGTCTCTGCTGATAAAAATCACGTTCGAACTCAAAGCGTACGGGTATATTAACCAGAAAACCCAGCGCCGCCGAGAGCTCTTCCCACAACATCAAGCGTCGCTCATAGTTAGACCCAGCTCTTTTCAAGAGTGCATCCCGGACCACACTCTCGGCAAATATTGAGGCGGTTTCCGCTAAGGTCATTGGATAATCGCTGTGGCTAAAGGGCATATCGCGCATTACCCAGGAGTGGTAAGCATGACCCAACTCGTGGGCCAGGGTGAGCACATCCGACATGCTGTTACCCCAGGTCATGAACACTACCGGGGTGCGGTGGGCAGAAAAACCACTACAAAAAGCCCCCAACTGTTTGCGCGGTTGCGGCGCTGCATCAATCCAGCGCCGCTCTACCATCATCTGGACAAACTCCCCCATCTCGGGATTTACCCCCGCGAAGCTCTCGCGGACAATTTCAATAGCCTCCGCAAAGCTGTAGTACGGCACCGATTCACCCGCAGCAGCAGGCATTGCCGCCAGCTGATCCCAGGGTTCCAGTGCTTCCGTGCCAAACACGGTCGCCATAAGCTTCGCGGCTTTGCGACCCACGTCGACGTTGTCCCACGCAACCTGCAGCAAACAATCCAAAGTACCGCGGTCGATACGACTCGCGTGCAGACTCGGGTCCAGAAAATGCACGTCAACGGTATGCGAGCGTTTTGCGTGTTCGCTGTGGCGCCACCCCGACAATGCGTTAAGTCCCGCCGCTATGGATTCTGAATGAGTTTCCATTTGCGCTCTGATACCGTGCCACGCTGGAGCTCTGCGCTGCGCATCACCGCCGTAGAGAATGCTGGCGGCCTGCGATATACCTACGGTTTCCTCGGTGCCGTCGGCGAGTTCGAGAGCGACATCCAGGCCCCCGGTGAGGCCATCGTAGAGTCGGCCCCAGGCGTTACGTCCATCGACGCTCATCGCAGCCAGTAATTGCTCCTCGGAAACACTCAACCTCGAATCCCGCAGCTTCCGCTGTTCCATTATTTCAAAACGGAAGCGTTCGAGGGGACCGCTCGCATCCGATCCCCCAAGCACGGCGTTCAAGTCGGCCTCATCGAACCGCAGGAGAGCATCTGCAAAGGGTTCCATTGCCTGAGTTAATTCCGATAGAAGCTTGTCTATCTGTCCGCTGAGGCGACGGGCCGGGCCGTCGGCGCTGTTAACTGCAACCAGACATCCGGCGTACTCCGCAAGGTTATAGGCGGCTATCAGGGCCCGCTCACCAGCACTGATGGCCTGCTGTAAAATTTCAATCTCGCTGCTGCGACCGTGCCAATTCGCGAGTACCAAGAGCTTGTTGCACACAAACGCAATATCAGTTTCAATTTGAGGGTCGTCCAATCCCGCATAGGCGATCGACAGATCCCATTCTGGCGCATTCATTTCGGCTGTCTCACTACATTAAATAACAATTGTCAAAACAGCGATGACACCGATCCAGGCAGCAGCGCTTCGGCTTAACAGCCCACTCAAATCTGCTATCGGGATAGCTCCCTGTTCACCCTCAAACTCACCCTCGCTGACGCTGGACATTGCCGCTTCCGCGCCCATCGATAACAGGTCTTCGGTCGGCTGATAAATATCCTGCAGGCTATCCGATAAAGGGGCCATGGTAGCGGTAAAGTTACCGGTCAGCGCAAAGGCAAAAACCAATAGACGCGAGGGCAGCCAATCCAGTGCATCGATAACTGTCTCCGCAATTTGTCCGTGTTCGGGACTGTCGTCGCGAGCGGTGAGCAGGTGCAGCAAGCGGTACAACAATGCCCCTGCGACGCCCAGTAAAATGAAGTAAAACACAACAGCAAACCATCGCTCAAAGCCACGGTAAAGCACTTCGCGTTTAACCTGATCGTGCAGAGCATCGAAATCATTGCCATCTGCTGCGTCCAGATCAAGCCCCATCTCGATACTCGCATACAAAAATGCGCCCTCGTTATCACCGCGCCGGCGACGAGAACCGTAGCCAGCGATCAAAGCGTCAAAGTCCCCACGACCAAAGGCGTAAAGCAAAACCACAACGCCTATTCCGAGATAGAGTAGTCCAAACAACGCGTCCTGTACTACGTTCGCCAGCAAAGCTACACCGACTGACGGGCACAGAACCAACAGAGCCACAGCTACCAGTGGTTGCTCGACTCGCTCACCGACCCAGGGGCACCAGCGATCAAACCAATCGTCATTGTGTACTGGTGTGGCAGAACCCCAGTGCTGAACCAAGCCCCACGCCAGAATGATAGTGATAAAAGTCATTGTCGCCCTCCCGTATTCAGTGCGGAAAAGTAGGCGGACCAATCGAAGGCCGGCCCTGGATCGGATTTCCGACCCGGTGAAATATCAGCGTGTCCCACAATACGACCCATATCGAGCTGAGAATACTCCGCGAGCAAGACACGACTAACGTCTAGCAGACTACTATATTGTTGGCCAGTATAGGGCTCTGTGTCCGTGCCCTCCAGCTCAATTCCAATACTAAAGTCATTGCAGTTGACACGACCCTCAAAAGAGCTTTCACCAGCGTGCCACGCGCGTCGATGAAAGGGAACAAATTGCACAACTTCTCCGGTGCGTAAGATTAACAAATGCGCGGATACTTCCACCCCAATCAATGTGGAAAAATAGCCGTGTAGGCTACAGTCGAGACGATTGGTGAAGAAATCTTCTATATAGGGCGTGCCATACTGCCCAGGAGGCAAGCTGATATTATGGATAACCAACAGGCTGACCGCACCTTCATCCGGTCGTTCATTGGCGTTGGCTGATGGGCAGTATCGGGCACCGCCTAACAACCCCTCAACAATATCCAATGTCATCTCGCCCCTTGTTCCAGCATGGGACCATGATACCTGCTAAACCCCTGAGTTGCTCATCTCGACACAGGGGCTATGAGGCCAAGGAAAACCACTGCGGTGTAACTAAGCGCCGGGCATTCCCTTCATACGCTTGCCCGCAAACCAGCCTCCGTCAGCGACAAATTCGGAACCAGTGCTATAGCTGGCCTCATCGGTTGCGAGGAACAAAGTAACGTTGGCAACCTCGTGGGGACGACCGACCCTGGGGATCGGGAAATCTGAATAAATAGCAGCGCTCATCTCTTCTTCGGTAAGACCAGTTCCCGCTCCACCCATCTCGGTGAATATCCCTCCGGGATGGACACTGTTGACCCGGATACCGTACTGACCCAGCTCGATGGCAGCATTCTTGGTCAGTCCCCGTATCGCCCACTTAGTAGAGGAGTATGCCGACAACCCAGCAGCAGAATGCAGACCATCGACAGAGGAAATATTGATAATTGAGCCTCCACCCGCCGCCTTCATGGGGTCGATTACGGCACGAATCCCCATGAAACTACCGAGAAGATTAACGTTAACTACGCGCATAAAGTCAGCGGGAGTGGTATCGCTAATCGAGGCAAGATGCAGAATTGCCGCATTATTCACCAGTACATTCAACGGCCCCAAGGTCTCCGCCAGCGCCACTACCGTATCCCAGTCCTGTTCGCTGCTCACATCCATGTGACTGAATACTGCAGCATCCCCTAATTCATCGGCGAGACGCTGGCCGTCCTCGTCCAACACATCACCAATTACCACGCTGGCTCCGTGTTCTACAAACAGTCTTACGGTGGCCTCTCCCATCCCGCGAGCGCCACCTGTCACAATAGCCACCTTACCTGTCAATCGTCCCATAACGTACTCCCATCGTGTGCCAAGTTTAAAACAGGTTACTCCCAAGCGACCCAACTCGCACCCTCGCCAACCTTCAAAGACCTCCGAATCAGCTGCTGGTATTACTAACAATACTGGCAGCTGATACAATCTATCGCCCTCGATCAGCATCACGAGAAAACTGTAACGCCAATGAACACGCAGCACCCAGACCAGGATGAGATCAGCGCACAGGTATCCCAGGCACTCGCCGAGGACATCGGCACAGGTGATATTACGGCGGCACTCATCCCCGAACAAAACAACAGCCGCGCAGTGGTGATATCCCGGGATTCGGCGATTATTTGTGGGCGCAGCTGGGTGGCCGAGGTATTCCGGCAGTTGGACAGCCGCGTAGAACTGGACTGGCACCTCGACGATGGTCAGTCCGCACTACCAGGTCAGACAATTTTTACCCTGAACGGTAATACTCGCAGCATTTTAACAGGCGAGAGAACCGCCCTGAATTTCCTGCAATTCTTATCCGGTACAGCGACCGTCGCGCGCGCCTTTGCGGACGCTGTCGCGGGCACCGATATACAACTGCTCGATACCCGCAAAACTATTCCCGGTTATCGACGCGCGCAAAAATATGCCGTTCGCTGCGGGGGCTGTCAGAACCACCGAATGGGGTTGTTCGACGCGTTCCTCATAAAGGAAAATCATATCGCTGGCTGTGGCTCTATAGCCGCTGCAATTGCCGCGGCCAGAGCCTTCCCAGGTGAAAGACCCGTAGAAATTGAAGTCGAGTCACTGAACGAGTTGAAGCAAGCCCTCACAGCCGGCGCAGACACAGTCATGTTGGACAATTTCAGCCTACAACTGCTGCGCGAAGCGGTGGCAATACGCACCGGCTCTACCCGTCTGGAAGCCTCTGGCAACATTAGTTGGGACTATCTGACGGACATTGCCAAAACCGGGGTCGATTATATTTCGATTGGTGCGCTGACCAAAGACTGTAAGGCGATCGACTTCTCTATGCGACTGCAGGCTTCAGCAGCAGACGGTTAACTTTGCTCGACAGCGTTTGCCACACCTCAAAGAGCAGTGGCACCTGCTTCCAAAAATAGTGCGTCGGCATTGTGTACTGCCTCTCCGTGAGCAGCCGCCCGAGGAAGTACATGTCTGGCGTAAAAATCCGCTGTAACCATCTTGTTTCGATAAAACGGGTTGTCACTTCCAGCTACCAACTTTGCATCCGAGAGCGCCGCCGAGCGCAGTAAGTGCCAACCGCCAAACACATAACCGCACTGCATCATTAAATCAAAGGACCCCAGCAGCGCATGCGCTATGTTGTCGGTACTACGCTGCAGGGTGATTTCCACCGAAGCTCGCAGCGATCCCAGTGCTCTGTCGACGGCGCTAGCGATGCTGGCAACCGTTTTATTATCACTGCTGAGTAATGGCTCAATCGTGCTCTCAATTTCCGACAACACGACGGCCATGGTCGAACCACCGTCGCGGCGAATTTTTCTGGCCACCAAATCGGCGGCTTGAATGCCGTTGGTCCCTTCATATATCGATGCAATTCTGACATCGCGTAAATACTGTGCGGCCCCCGTTTCCTCTATATAGCCCATCCCGCCATGAACCTGTACACCCAGGTTAGCTACCTCAAATCCAATCTCAGTCAGCCAACCCTTTATCACTGGAATCATCAGGTCCAAGCGAAACTGCGCCAGTTGCCGCTGTTCGGCATCTACCAGGTGATGCGCCAAGTCCATGGTAATCGACTCGGTATAGCTCAGACTTCGCATCGCCTCAGTCAGGGATTTCATCGTAAACAGCATGCGCTGCACATCGGGGTGCTGTGCGATTGGCACCCCACCTTGAACCCGCTCCCGCGCATAGGCCAAAGCGCGCTGAGTGGCCGCATCGGCGATGCCCAGCCCCTGAATTCCAACTTTAAGACGAGCCTCGTTCATCATAGTAAACATGCAGCGCAGACCTTGATTGGGCTCGCCCAGCAGATACCCGATAGCTCCTTCACCATCACCGAATGACATAACACAGGTTGGACTAGCATGGATGCCCAGCTTGTGTTCAGTCGACACCGGGAACATGTCGTTGCGGGTACCCGGATTGCCCTTCTCATCCAGTAAGAACTTGGGCACGATGAATAGAGATATACCGCCGCTTCCAGCTGGAGCGTCGGGGAGTCGTGCGAGAACCAGGTGAATAATATTTTCTGTGGCTTCGTGATCACCCCAGGTAATGAAGATTTTTTGGCCATATAGCCGGTAGTGATCCCCCTCGGGAACAGCTCTTGTCTTCATAACGCCCAGGTCGGAGCCCGCACCGGACTCCGTCAGATTCATCGTTCCAGACCACTGGCCACTATTCATCTTTTCGAGATAGGCGGCCTTTTGCTGATCGCTACCGTGACTCGATATGGCCAGAGCCGCACCTGCAGTCAGTAAAGGTCCCAGACCAAAGGCCATATTGGCCCCGCTCCACATTTCGAAAGCCGCAGTGCCATATATTTCGGGAAGACCCTGACCACCCTCATCGACCGGAATGGAAATGCCCTGCCATCCACCTGCGGCCATTTGCTGCCACGCCTGGGCATAACCGGGAGATAAAATTATTTTTCCCTCCTCACAGCGGGCAGGATTCGTGTCTCCAGTGGCTCGCAGGGGCGCCAAAACTTCTGATGCCAACTTGCCAGCCTCATCGAGAATTGACGACGTCAATTCATCGCCAACCCCGTATTCGACATAACTGGCCAGACCTCCCAGGGTGCCGCCGATATCGGCTAGCTCGTCGATTACAAAAGCCATGTCCTCGCTTGGTGCCCTATAGTACGGCATGAAAAAAACCTCTCGATATTCGTCTGATGATCGGACATTTTAAGCCAGCCCTGATAATTTATCGAATTTATAGGTATTATCACTGCCATTCACACAGTGAATTCCAAAGTACACGGAAACGCCAGGGAAGAACCACAATGGATATCAATCGTATCGACCTGAATTTGCTGGTCTATCTGGACGTACTCCTACGCGAACGCAACGTAACCAAGGCGGCAAACCAGTTAAATCTCAGCCAACCGGCGATGAGCAACGGCCTACGCCGACTGCGGGACTTATTTGGCGACCCTCTCCTGGTCAGAACCAGTGAGGGCATGCAGCCTACTGAGCGCGCACTGACACTAGAGCCTATCGTGCGCGAGGCACTCAACGTAGTGGACCGCTTGGTGCTACCCAATACTGAATTTGCTCCAGAAAGCGCAGAGCGCGTGTTTCGAATTATGGCCAGTGACTATGCAGAATCAACCTTGCTACCCGGCCTCCTGACCAGACTCAGGGCGGAAGCTCCACGGGTTTCACTGGATATACTCACCCCTAGTGACGTGAGCTTCCTGGATGTAGAGCGCGGCAAGATCGATATGGTTATCAATAGATTTGACAGCATGCCCCAATCGTTCTACCAGACCACACTTTGGCACGATTCATTCGCCTGCCTCCTCAGCAGCGACAACCCGCTGAAGGACAATTTCACTCTAGACAACTACCTGGCAGCCGATCATGTCTGGGTTAGTAAAACCGGCATGGGTGTAGGCGTAGGGGTAGATCCAGCCGACGTCCAGCGCCTCGGCTGGGTTGATGGCGCGCTGAATAAAATAGGCAAAAAACGCCGTATCTCAGTGTTCACACGCCACTATCAAAGCGCCATGCTGTTGGCGGAAACACACGATCTTGTTGTTACCCTGCCACGCCGGGCCGCTGATCTGCAAAGCGCCAATCCCAGACTGGTAATAAAAGAACCACCTTTCGAAATTCCACCTCTGCAACTGCAAATGGCCTGGAGTCCGCTGCTGCAAAAAAATCCGGCAAATCAAT
>JBLHKV010000125.1:0-10729 GCA_047618115.1 Halieaceae bacterium
ATGCCCGGCTCCGCATCGATGACCGCCCCATCCGGACAAAGCGCTTCATTTGGCAAAACAACTATTTTAGGCATTCAATCCGACTCCCGATCCAATTGATCCAGAGCTTGTCCGGTAAGCGCCTGCTTGATGCTGGCGTCCATGCGTCGCGCCGCAAACACTTCACTTGCGTGACTAAGGCGCTCTGTCTGACGCTTAATCACCCGATCTTCAGCACTGGGGAGTAATTCCACCAGCGCTTGCATTTCGACATCCAGAGGCTGTCTCTCGGCTACGCTAAGCAGCCTGTCACCATCCACCAGCAGCGCCGCCTCCAACCCCTCCAGTAACTGTCTGGCCTCGAGCCTTCTCTCGGCTAACTGTCTAACCTGCTTGTCGCCGCCAGCGTGTTCAAATGATGCCTTAAGCATTCCCGCGATATCAGTTTCTTTGAGCCCGAAAGATGGCTGTACTTGCACGCTGCTTACTACGCCGGTGGTCTCCTCCCGTGCCAAAACCGCCAACAAGCCATCCGCATCAATCTGAAATGTCACGCCGATTCGAGCGGCACCCGCTACCATCGGTGGAATACCACGTAATTCAAAGCGGGCAAGTGAGCGACAATCACTGACAAGTTCGCGCTCACCCTGAACTACGTGAATCGCCATCGCGGTTTGACCATCTTTATAAGTGGTAAATTCCTGAGCCCGGGTAAGTGGGATCGTGGAATTGCGTGGCACAATTTTCTCTACAAGATTACCCATTGTCTCTATTCCCAGCGACAAAGGGATGACATCCAGAAGTAGTGTATCGTCCTCCGGCCTATTACCTACCAATTGATCAGCCTGAAGGGCAGCGCCGATAGCGACTACCCGATCGGGATCCAGATCCACCAGCGGGTCGCGCCCAAAACACTCAGCCACCGCCGCTCGTACGGCCGGAACCCTAGTAGATCCACCTACCAGCACGACCTCTTTGATGTCCACCATGGCAACGCCAGCATCGCGCACTGCTCGCTTGCAGGCGCGCACTGCTTTCTGAACATCTCGCAGTATCAGCGACTCAAAGTTATCTCGGGTCAGCACGAATTCACGGGGATCAAAGCTTAGGGAAATACTGGCCTGCGCAGCGGCGGTCAGTATTTCCTTTGCGGCCCGAGCCTCCCTGAGGATTTCGCGCTGTTGGCCTCTAGGCAAAGATGTTGCCATAGCCTGATCGGCCGGCAGCAATTGGCTGCATACCCATTCGGCTATGCTCTGATCAAAATCATCTCCGCCCAGCGCCGTATCACCACCGGTGGCGAGAACTTCGAATAGCCCTTCATGCAATCTAAGCACGGAGATATCAAACGTACCACCTCCCAAATCGAAAACTGCAACTAATCCGCGTGCACTGCGGTCCAGCCCGTAAGCCAGGGCCGCCGCTGTCGGTTCCGACAGCAAGCGTAAAACATTAATACCGGCCAGTGTGGCGGCATCCTTGGTTGCCTGGCGCTGCGCTTCATCGAAATAGGCGGGAACTGTAATCACTGCACCGTCGATGGCCCCATCGAGTGTCTGCTCTGCTCTGTCTACCAGAGCCCGCAAAATCTCCGCAGAGGCCTGCACCGGTGACACAGCGCCCGCAGCAGTTTCGAACAGCACCATACCCTGAACCTGATCGACAAAACGGTAATGGCTGGAATGATCACTCGCGCCAACATCCTCAAGTCCACGACCCATGAAACGCTTAACCGAAGCGAGGGTGTCTTCAGGGTAATCGACAACAAGATCGCGGGCCGCCTCCCCAACAACAATACTGTCGTCGCGCCCATAGTGAACAATAGAAGGTAGCAGGTGGCGCCCTGAAATGTCGGGGAGCGTTCGCGCGCTACCACTCATAACACTCGCCACCAGAGAGTTAGTCGTTCCCAGATCTATGCCAATCGCCCGTTTCCGCTGGTGTGGATCCGGCGCCAGACCCGGCTCAGATATTTGTATCAGTGCCATATAAGTTCGCCTAACCTGCCATCAAATCGACGGCCAGCTCATCCGCCTCACGCGCCAATTTATCCAGAAATTGCAATCGCACCACCAACTCTCCCGCCGTTTTCAATTCGGTTTGGGCAAATGCCTCAGCCAGTGCAATCGTAAGTGTAGTGATCTCATCCTGGACATGCGCTAGCATTTGGTCCAATGCACCCCCCGGGTCATCACCTTGACTACAGTCCTGAAGTTCCTCTCGCAACTCCATTTGACGCATCAAAAATACAGGTGAAATACCGTCTGCATTAAGTTCGCTCTTCGACACGCCCTGCAGCTCCAGTAAATACAGGGCGCGAGGCAGATCTTCGCGCAAACAGGCATAGGCTTGATTAAGCAGCGCTGAGTATTGAATCGACAGGCGCTTCTCGCGGTCATCTGCGGCTACAAAACGATCGGGATGGCAAAACTTAACCTGCTCGCGATAGCTACGATCCAACTGCTCAGTATTCATGGAGAACTCAGCTTCCATGGTAAACAGCTCGAAGTAGGTTTGGTCAAACCGAGGATTAAACATGCTATGGATGCCGCAGAAAGCCGTCCGGCCTATACGGTGAAACTCTCCCCGCAACCACACTCGCCGGCTGCGTTTGGATTATTGAATGCAAAGCCTTCATTAAGACCTTCTTTGACGAAATCCAATTCGGTTCCATCCAGATACACCAGACTCTTCGGATCCACAAAAACACTGACACCTTGCTCTTGGTAATGCGCATCCTCCGGGGCCACCTCATCCACAAATTCCAGTACATAAGCCATTCCAGAGCACCCAGAGGTACGAACCCCAACCTTGATACCCAAGCCATGACCCCTGGAATCCAGGTGCTTTCTAACGTGGGCGGCTGCCGCCTCCGTCACCCTGATTGTCATTCTCTAGCCCCCTGCTTTCGGGATATGCTTTTCCCTATAATCGCGAACAGCGGCCTTAATAGCATCTTCGGCAAGTACCGAACAGTGTATCTTGACCGGCGGCAGCGCTAATTCCTCGGCAATTTCAGTATTTCGGATTTCTTCTGCCTGGTTAAGGTTCTTCCCTTTCACCCATTCAGTCAATAACGAACTGGACGCAATTGCCGAGCCGCAGCCGTAGGTCTTGAACTTGGCATCCTCGATGATCCCTTCATCATTTACCTTGATCTGCAAACGCATTACATCGCCGCAGGCCGGGGCTCCGACCATACCGGTGCCGACGCTTTCGTCCTCGGCATCAAATCTACCGACATTGCGTGGATTCTCGTAGTGATCCAAAACTTTTTCGCTATACGCCATTGTGTTTCTCCCAGCTATCCATAATAAAAATACCCACTTAGTGGGCGGCCCACTCAATTGAATCGAGATCGACTCCGTCTTGGTACATATCCCATAGTGGGGACAGTCCCCGTAATTTGTCCACCGCCTCCTTTATCTGTGCTGTGGCGTAGTCGACCTCCTCCTCGCTGGTAAATCGACCAAAGGTGAAGCGCAACGAGCTGTGCGCAAGTTCATCGCTAAGCCCAAGTGCACGCAACACGTACGAGGGCTCCAGACTAGCGGAAGTACACGCCGAACCACTGGATACAGCGAGGTCCTTAAGAGACATTATCAAAGACTCCCCCTCGACAAAATTGATACTTATATTGAGAGCACCAGGCAAGCGGTGATTGAGATCGCCATTAATGTGCACCTCTTCTATATCGCTTATCCGCTCCATAAAACGTTGACGTAGCGCTATAAGTCGCGGCCCTTCCAGGGCCATTTCATCTTTCGCAATGGCGCAGGCCTCGCCCATACCAACGATCTGATGCGTCGCCAAAGTGCCCGAGCGCATACCTCTCTCATGGCCACCGCCGTGCATTTGTGCCTCTAATCTAATCCGTGGTTTGCGACGCACATACAGAATCCCTATGCCCTTGGGTCCATAAATTTTGTGCGCTGAAATTGACAGCAAATCTACTTTGGTAGCGGCCATGTCAATGGGCACCTTACCCGCGCTTTGAGCCGCATCGACGTGAAACACAACTCCGCGCTCTCGGCATAGCTCACCGATGGCAGCAATATCATTGAGCACACCTATCTCGTTATTGGCGTGCATGATACTAACCAGAACGGTGTCGTCGCGAATGGTAGCAGCGATCAACGCTGGATCTACGATTCCATTCGTCTGTGGGTCCAGATAGGTTACCTCGAAACCCTCCCGCTCTAACTGCCTGCAAGAGTCGAGTACGGCTTTGTGCTCAACCTTTGAGGTAATGATGTGCTTGCCCTTGCGCTGATAAAAGTGTGCGGCACCCTTAATCGCAAGATTATTAGATTCCGTTGCGCCCGAGGTCCATACGATTTCTCGTGGATCGGCGTTAATAAGTTCAGCGACCTGGCGCCGTGCTGTTTCTACTGCCTCCTCTGCTCGCCAGCCGTACACGTGCGAACGGGAGGCGGGATTACCGAAATTACCCTCCGCAGTAAGGCAAACGCTCATTTTTTCGGCAACCCGGGGATCCAGAGGTGTAGTGGCCGAGTAGTCAAAGTAAATAGGTAGTTGCATAGTCATCTCTCTCGTATCGTCCATCTGCAATTAGCAGACAGCCTGCTGATCCTCAATTTCGGTAATAGATATTCGCCCATTTTGGTGACGTAAATCCTGGCGCGCAGATATAGACTGCACTTCTCGCCGCCGCAACAGACTGTCCAGACTAATGCTGTTAAGAAAGTCGTGGATCTGGTTGCTGAGGTCGCACCATAGGTGGTGGGTCAAACAAATTTCACCGTGTTGGCAATCGGTAGACCCGTGGCAGCCTGTGGCGTCGACGCTCTCGTTGACTGCGTCAACAATCTCGGCGACGAAAATTTCTTCTCCGGCCCGAGCCAAAAGATAGCCTCCGCCCGGGCCGCGTACACTGTTCACCAACTCTCTACGACGAAGCTTGGCAAACAGCTGTTCCAAGTAAGATAGGCTGATATGTTGACGGCTCGAAATATCCCCTAGATTGACGGGGCCACCATCTCCATGCAGCGCCAAATCAAGCATGGCGGTTACCGCGTAGCGACCTTTAGTTGTTAAACGCATAGCTAATCCAACACTTGAACAAGATGGCGAGTATGCAATAACCCACTAAAACAGTCAATTATTTAACCGAGTACTTTAGTCGGGAATAGACCGCCTCTCAAATAGGAACTGGACTGGCCTCACCAATGAGTAATAATTAACATTAATTATACTATCTAACTATATGTTTTTAATATCTATTAAGGCTCTATTATTTAGAATTCAGCTTGGCTCTAGCAACCCACCGCTGTACGTCAGAAAGGATACCTCTTAGAATATTAACCTCCATTTCATCCATACGTACGCGCTGAAACAGACGACGCAAACGTACCATCAGTTGCCGTGGTGCCGCCGGATCGAGAAATTCCAGATCGACCAGTACCTCTTCGAGATGGACGAAGAAACGCTCTACGTTGCCGCCCGTGGCAAAGTCGACCTCCCAATCGGAAAGCTCGTTTCCGGCCTCCTGATTTGCACCCGATTCGTCTAGCATGACCATACGCATTTCATAGCAAATTATCTGCACCGCCATAGCCAGATTCAATGAACTATATTGCTCGTCCGATGGAATACTCACGTGGAGATGGCAAAGCTGGAGCTCCTCATTGGTAAGGCCGCGATCTTCGCGCCCGAACACAACCGCTACCTCGCCCCGCTCGGTTTCAGGCCCGACTCTCTGCGCGCTCTGCCGTGGATCCAACAGCGGCCACGGAATTCTGCGCTCCCGGGCGCTGGTGCCGATCACGAAAGTGCAATCCGCCACTGCCTCGGCAAGCGTCGCGACCACCTCAGCATTTTCCAAAACATCGACAGCCGCGGTCGCCCTCCATGTAGCTTGTTCATCGGGGAATTGTTTTGGTGCAACCAACACCAACCGGGTCAATCCCATATTCTTCATGGCGCGGGCAACTCCACCAATATTGCCTGGGTGACTGGTGTTTACGAGTACTATTCGAATTCGATCTAAGTTCATTGCGCAAGTCTATCGGGAAAAATCTCTCTGTACACTCACTTTCCCAGCCTATCTGCTATAATACCGCGCCAAATCACGGCCAGCCCAGACAGGATTACGCAGATCATGGAACCAATGTTGAATATCGCGTTGCGAGCAGCTCGCAAGGCGGGGAATATTATAGCCCGCGCAACTGAAGATCTGGAACGTCTGGAAGTCAGCCGCAAGAGCGTTAACGATTTTGTATCGGAGGTCGATCTGGCAGCAGAGCGCGAGATCATCTACCACATACATAAGGCCCACCCTGAACACTCTATCCTCGCCGAGGAAAGCGGAGAAACCAAAGGAACAGATCCCGACCATCGCTGGATCATCGACCCGCTGGACGGCACAACAAATTTCATCAGAGGCATTCCCCACTTCGCCGTTTCCATAGCCTGTGAATACCGGGGCGTCATCGAACACGCTGTTGTCCTGGATCCGATTCGTCGTGAAGAATTCACTGCCAGCCGTGGTAAGGGCGCGCAACTCAACGGTCGTCGCCTACGGGTATCTCAACTGAAAAGCTTGGACGACGCGATTCTGGGTACAGGTATTCCGTTCAAAGAAGAGCAACAACAACACCTGTCTGCGTACATGCAGAGCCTTGAGCAGCTTGCCGGTAAGACAGCGGGTATCCGCCAGGATGGCGCTGCTTCTTTGAATCTGGCGTACGTGGCCGCTGGTAGGCTCGATGGTTACTGGGAGCTGGGTCTGGCCCCCTGGGATCTCGCCGCTGGTGTCCTGTTGATTCGCGAGGCAGGCGGTTTGATCGGGGATCTGTCTGGAGGCCCGAACTACATGGACTCGGGAAATATCGCTTGTGGTAACCCCAAGGTCTTCAAATCACTGGTTCAGACAACCGCGCCACTACTTGGCGCAGTTCGTTAGGGCGTACTATCGAATTCGGAGCCTTCTTTTACGGGAATCATTAAGTCCTCTTTATTGATTCCCATCGCCACAAGTACATTCGCCGCGACATAGACCGAGGAATAGGTTCCCACCACTACCCCGATTATCAGAGCCCGGGCAAACTCGTGGATCATCTCCCCACCGATAACAAATAGCGCCAGTAGCACCAACAATGTCGTCAATGAGGTGACAAGGGTACGACCAAGCGTCTCAGTCAGTGATGTATTGATAACGGTTAACGGGTCCGCCTTGCGGATCTTACGAAAATTCTCTCGAATACGGTCGGCCACCACAATCGTATCATTGAGAGAGTAGCCGATCACTGCGAGTACCGCGGCCATCACTGTGAGATCAAATTCCCAGCCAAAAATAGAAAACAGACCGAGAGTGATAATGACGTCGTGGATCAGGGCAACCACTGCGCCCACCGAGAACTTAAACTGGAAGCGAAACGCGATATACAACATCACCAGGCCCAGAGCAAAGAGCATAGCCAGGCCACCCTGTTCCTTCAATTCGTCACCTACCTGCGGACCAACGAACTCAATGCGACGTAGCTCTACGGTACCCGCATAAGATTGCTGCAAGACCTCCAAAAGTTCGGCACCCTGGGTATCGGAAAACCCGTGGGATAAGCGAATAAGTACTTCCTGATCGGAACCAAACGCGACAACCACAGCACTTTCATATCCCTTGTCGACCAAAAGTTTACGAATTTCAGTCAGTGGGGCAGTATCGCTGTAATGTGTTTCAACCAGGGTGCCGCCGGTAAAATCGAGCCCATAATTAAGCTGATTGATAGTCAACGAAGCCAGACAAACGACTATCAGCAGCATCGATATTACCGCCGCTACTTTACGAAAACCCATGAAATCGATAATTTTCATTCTGTTAATTCTCCGCGTCTCAGGCCAATGGCCAACGTTTTTACGCTTCTATTTCCGTAATAGAGATTGGTCAGAGCGCGGGTTCCTACAATAGCGGTAAACATCGAGGTAATAATTCCTAATGACAAGGTCACCGCAAAGCCGCGTATCGGACCAGTACCCACTGCATAGAGAATCAGCGCAACCAGCAGCGTCGTGAGATTGGCATCCATGATTGTAGTAAAGGCGCGCTCATAACCGGCGTGTATTGCCATTTGCGGCGAGGATTTATTCTTCAACTCCTCGCGTATTCGCGCGAATATAAGTACATTCGCGTCAACCGCCATCCCTACTGTCAACACTATTCCTGCGATACCAGGAAGCGTAAGAGTAGCCGATAGAATGGACATACAAGCGACCAACATCACCAGGTTCACACTCAAGGCTATCACCGCAGCCACACCAAATACTCGATAGTAGAACAGCATAAACAGTACAACCGCGCCCATTCCATACTGCACGGACTTGATTCCCATCGCGATGTTCTCGGCTCCCAGCGATGGACCGACGGTACGCTCTTCAACAAATTCTATTGGAGCTGCGAGCGAGCCCGCACGCAGCAATAAAGCCAGTTCCGACGCCTCGGCTGAACTGGAAATTCCAGTGATACGAAAGGATGCACCCAGCGCCGACTGAATAGTCGCCAGGTTTATAATCTTCTTTTCGTCGTAAGGTACTTTGATCGCTATCTCTACGCCGTTGGGGCCCATTTCATAGCGGGTACGGTTTTTGCGCTCAATAAACAAAGAGGCCATACCTCGTTTGATATTATCTCTACTGGCGCGGTGCATGAGGGCGCCGCCCTCGCTGTCGAGGCTAATATTGACCTGAGGCCGGCCATTTTCATCAAAACTCGCTCGTGCATTTGAAACGTGTTCACCGGTGATGATCTCTTCTCGTTCTAGATCTGCGCTGCGTGCACGTGTTTGATCTTTGAATTCAAATGTCTCTTTGGTCGCGGCTGGGGCGTTGTAGCGTGCCTCCAGGCGAAACTCAAGGTTCGCTGTTTTACCCAGAATTCGCTTTGCCTCCGCCGTATCCTGGATGCCAGGTAGTTCTACCACTATCCGATTGCGACCCTGGCGCTGCACCAGTGGCTCGGCAACACCTAACTCGTTAACACGATTGCGCAATGTGGTTTCATTTTGCCCGACTGCGTAGGCAGAAATTTCCCTACGTTGCTGGTCAGTCATCCTGACTTCCAGCAACAGTTGCTCACCCTCTTCGACTTTAAGCCGCTGTAATTCAGGGTGTTGCTCGCCGATAAGACGACTACCATCGGAACGCAGCGCCTCGTCTTTGAAGTCAATTCGAATAACGCTATCTTCGTCCTTACTGATACGAGCTCGCAAACGATCTTCTCGGTAAATCTTTTTGATCGAATTGGTATAAAACTCCAAACGCCGCTCGATGGCTGACTCGACATCTACCTCCAGTAAAAAGTGCACACCGCCGCTCAAATCAAGACCCAACTTCATAGGCTGAGCTCCGTAGTCGCTCAACCAATCCGGCGTGGTAGGTGCCAGATTCAACGCGACGATATAATCGTCACCCAGAGCTCGCTGCACCACGCGCCGCGCCGGCAACTGATCGTCACGATGACTAAGGCGTAACAGAGCATTTTTACCCTTTTCGCCTACTTCGTCGGCGAACCAGCTAATGTTGGCAGCGTCTAAAGCCGTCGTCGCGGTATCGAGGGTCGCCTGCTCAATAATAAGAGAGCTACTGTCTCCCGATATTTGCAGGGCAGGATCCGGCGCGTACAAATTTGGCGCCGCATAAAAAAAACCGAGTCCTGCCAAAGTCAGGACCAGCATGTATTTCCACAGTGGGTAGGTATTAATCATGTTTTGAGCTCATACAATCTATTCGATAGATGGGGGCGGAAGTTAGCTTATTCAAGTTGAAAGGTATCATTAGTTTACCCAGGCCCTGGCATTTCTGAACATGCGCAACCAGGGGCCGTCTCCAGACCACCCGTCGGGCGCCCAAGAGTGCTGCACAACCCTGAACATGCGCTCTGGATGGGGCATCATAATTGTTGCTCTCCCGTCGGTGCTGGTAAGCCCAGTAATACCCTGCGCCGACCCGTTGGGGTTGGCCGGATAACGCTCGCTGGGAAGAAGGTCGTTACCGACAAATCTCAGGGCTATAGTTTTGTTGTCAATGCTGTCGGTGAGGTCCAAATTGCTGGCAAATTCCGCTCGCCCCTCGCCGTGTGCAACAGCGATGGGCATATGTGATCCGGCCATATCTCGTAACAATATTGACTTGCTGGATTCGACCTTGACCAGAGATAATCTGGCCTCAAATTGCTCGGAGCGATTTCGTAAAAACCGCGGCCACTTGTCAGCTCCTGGAATCAGGTTTTTAAGGGTGGAAATCATTTGGCAGCCATTGCACACACCCAGTGTAAAACTGTCTTGCCGATCAAAAAACGCTTCAAAATGATCTCTGGTGGCAGCGTTGAATAAAACGCTTTTCGCCCAACCCTCGCCCGCGCCCAGAACATCACCATAGGAGAAACCACCGCAGGCCACCAACCCCTTAAAGTCGTCCAATATCACGCGCCCGGACAAAATGTCGCTCATATGAACATCGACCGCCGCAAAGCCCGCTCTATCAAATGCTGCGCCCATTTCCATCTGACCATTGACGCCCTGTTCGCGCAATATGGCTACGCGAGGTCGCACTCCGCGTCCGATATAGGGTGCACAGACGTCCAGACTGGCATCAAAACTCAGCTGTGCACTTAACCCTGGATCGGTCTCCAGCAGATTATCAAACTCCTGCTGCGCGCAATCGGGGTTGTCCCGGAGCGACTGGATTCGAAAGCTGGTCTCTGCCCAGGCCCTTTGTAAGATCGAGCGGGCCTCAG
>JBLHKV010000126.1:0-10712 GCA_047618115.1 Halieaceae bacterium
GATTTTCTATAATCATCACACTTGCGTTTGCAACGTCGACGCCGACCTCTATCACCGTAGTGGCGACGAGAACCTGCACGGATCCATTTTGGAATTCCGTCATTGCTGTGCTTTTTTGTGCGGCGGTAAGTCTGCCGTGGATCAGGCCCACGGAGATATCCGGCAAGGCAATTGCGAGCTCCGCCGCGGCGACTTCTGCGGCCCGGGCCTGGAGCTGATCGGACTCTTCTATCAGCGTGCATA
This sequence comes from Halieaceae bacterium, assembly GCA_047618115.1. GTDB lineage: Bacteria > Pseudomonadota > Gammaproteobacteria > Pseudomonadales > Halieaceae > CALJGI01. The sequence continues at coordinate 244 of JBLHKV010000126.1, forward strand.
CCCAGTATGCCTGTCGGCCCGTTGCGCAGGCGTCCGATACTCTGGACAACACCTGGTCGCGCCGGGCGTTATCTATCAACACGGTATTTATCGGGGTTCTTCCTGGCGGTAGCTCGTCAATGACGGAGCAATCGAGATCGGCGTAGGCCACCATGGAGAGCGTCCTGGGAATCGGTGTCGCTGTCATGATGAGTTGGTGCGGGCGGCCGTAGTCCGGGTGTACTTTTTGGGTGAGGGCCAGGCGCTGGTGAACGCCGAAGCGGTGTTGTTCGTCGACAATCACCAGGCCGAGGCGGTTGAAGGAGACCGCATCCTGAAAAAGCGCGTGGGTGCCCACCACCAGCTGGATAGCCCCGGAGGCTAGATTGTCGTGGGCGAGACGGCGCTGGGCGGCGGTCAGTTTACCCGATAGAAGACCGGTATTGATCCCGATCGACTCAAACCATGCTCTGAAGTTATGTTCGTGTTGCTGTGCCAGGATCTCGGTGGGGGCCATTATCGCGACCTGATATCCGCTGTTGATCGCCTGTAGCGCTGCGCATGCAGCGACGACGGTCTTACCTGAACCGACATCCCCCTGGATCAGCCTCAACATCGGCAATGGTTGCGCGAGGTCGGATTGTATTTCCCGGAGAACCTTGGTCTGGGCGCCAGTCAAGGCAAACGGCAGTGAGGAGACAAAGCGCTCAACCTCGTCAGTGCCGCTGGCGAACGCAGGAGCGCCGAGGCTTTGTTGAGCGCGCCGGGAAGATTGCAGGGCTAGGTTGTGAGCTACGAGCTCTTCAAATGCGAGGCGCCGTTGCGCTGGATGATGGCCGGTTTCTATCAACGCCAGCGACGCGTTTGCAGGAGGTTGGTGCAGGTAGCGAAGCGACTCCTCTAGATTAGGTTGCCAGCCAGGAAGAAGGTCCGCAATCGAGTTGTCCTGCAGGAGGTCAAGTGCCTGATTGCACAGCTTGCGCCAGGTCAGTTGGGAGACACCCTCGGTGCTGGGGTAAATTGGTGTAAGGGTTTCGTCCAGCGGCGCTGGATGATCCTCGTTGATCCGGGTGTACTCGGGGTGAAACAACTCCGGACCACCGGGTCCCATCCGGGCCTCGCCAAAGCATCGCAGGCGGGTACCGGGGGATAGGCTATGTTTTTGTGCAGCGCTAAAGTGGAAAAAGCGCAAACCGATGAGCCCGCTGCCATCCTCAAGCCTGACGACCAAACTGCGTCGGCGACCCAAAGTGATATCGGCGACACGGACAAGCCCCTCTATAACTACGCTGGCACCGGGTTGAACCGCCGCTATTGGGGTGAGCCTGGTTCTGTCTTGATAGCGAAGCGGCAGGTGGAAGAGTAGGTCGGCCACCTTTTTGATGCCAATCCGGCCGAGCTTGTCGACCAACGCAGGTCCGACGCCGTGAAGTGATAGGACGGGGGAGTTAACGGAGCCCTCCATTGCCTGTCCGGGTCCAGAGTGCGGTGTTAGAGGGCCATTATGGCTTCGACTTCGATAGCCACGCCTAGGGGTAATGCCGCTACCTGAACACAGGCCCTGGCCGGATATGGCGCCGTGAAGAACTCCATCATGACTTCGTTCACAGCCTTAAAGTCTTCCAGGTCGGTCAAGGAGATATTCACTTTGACTACGTTGGAAAAGTTCCCACCGGCGGCTGTCGCTACTGCCTGTAAATTCAGGAACACCTGCCTCGCCTGTGCGGAAATATCGCCCTCAACGACGGTCATGGTTTCGGGGTTCAGCGGAATTTGGCCGGAAAGGTAGGCGGTATTGCCGACCTTAACTGCCTGGGAATACGGACCTAGCGCCTCTGGTGCGTCGGGCGTAGAGATCACGGCTTTGTTGCTCACAATAATTCTCCTTTAAACTGTTTCAGTGACGCACGCGGATAACTTTGCGGACGCTCTTGATAGTGCGAATTCGCTTGAGGATTCGAGCCAGGTGAACGCGATTGGACACCGACATTTCCAGCGAAACATAGGTGAACTGCGGATCTTTGTCCTCGGTGCTAATTTTTTCGATATTGACGTCCATGCTGTTAATTCGTGTCGCCAGCGTGGCGATGATACCGCGTTGGTTTTCGAGCTCCACTCTTAGCTCTGCGGTAAACTCCCCTTTGATGTCGTCCGCCCAAGTCAGCTGAATAAGCTTATCATTTTGTGCGCGGTGATCGATCAGATTGTGACAGTCCTGAGTGTGGACAACCATACCTCGCCCGGTGCTGATATATCCCTCTATATCGTCGCCCGGAATGGGTCGACAACATTTGGCATAGCTCACCAAAAAGCCCTCTGTCCCGTGGATCTCTACAGGGGGGGTTGTAAGGTTATCGGAACCTGATGCGGATGGGTCGAGCTGTAATGCGAGCTGTTGTGCGGTTATGGATGTAACTCGATTACCCAGCGCAAGATCCTCGAGTAGTCCATCGAGGTTGTCGTACCCGGCCTCCTTCAAATAGGCCTCTTTGCGCTCCTCGTCAAGGTCGTCAATATCGGTACCAATACCCCGAAGTGCCTTATCCAGCAGGCGGCGCCCGAGGCTGATGGACTCATCTTTCTTTTGGTGCTTGAGGACGTGCCGAATTCTTGCACGAGCGCGCGCGGTAACCGCAAAGTTGAACCACGATGGGCTGGGCCGAGCACCTGGAGCGGTTATGATTTCAACCGATTGTCCACTTTGCAGGGGCTCAGACAGGGGCGCGAGCCGTTGGTTTATGCGACAGGCAACGCAGCTGTTCCCCACATCAGTATGCACGGCGTAGGCGAAATCAACGGCGGTTGCTCCGCGCGGTAATTCAAGTATTTTTCCTTTGGGCGTAAAAACGTAGACTTCGTCTGGAAACAGGTCGATTTTTACACTCTCGATAAACTCCAGCGAGTCTCCTGCAGTTTCCTGCATCTCCAGAAGTCCCTGTACCCATTGACGAGCGCGAGCGTGGCTGCCGGTTACGCCCTGATCATCGTTTGACTTGTATAGCCAATGGGCGGCAATGCCATTGTTGGCCATGTCTTCCATCTCCCGGGTGCGGATCTGAATTTCTATGGGAACGCCGTGCATGCTGCGCAGTACCGTGTGTAGCGACTGGTAGCCGTTAGACTTCGGGATTGCAATATAGTCCTTAAACTCTCCTGGTACGGGTTTGTAGAGGCTATGAATGCTACCCAATACTCGGTAGCAGGTGTCGACGGAATCGACAATGATACGAAATGCGAAGATGTCCATGATCTCTGAAAAGGACTTGTGCTTGGTGCGCATTTTTTTGTAGATGCTGTAGATGTGTTTTTCGCGCCCGATAATATCGACCGTGTGCCCCTCCCTTTCCAGGCGCCCGACGATCTGACTCTTTATCTTCTCGACAAGCTCCTTGCGATTACCACGGGCCCCTCGTAGAGCGGCCTGTATCCGCTCCGCCCGCATTGGATACATGGCGGCAAAACCCAGGTCTTCGAACTCCATGCGGACGTTATTCATACCGAGACGTAACGCGATAGGAGCGTAAATTTCCAGAGTTTCCATGGCGATACGTCGGCGCTTTTCGGTGCTGAGAACGCCCAGCGTCCTCATGTTGTGGAGCCGGTCGGCCAGCTTTACCAGAATAACCCGGATATCTTTGGCCATGGCCAAAGCCATCTTTTGAAAGTTTTCGGCCTGTTGTTCCGCACGTGAACCAAATGCAATCTGCGTTAATTTACTGACGCCGTCGACAAGGTCGGCAACAGTTGCACCAAATTGTTGGTCGATGGCTTTTTTGTCGATTCCGGTGTCTTCGATGACATCGTGCAACATGGCCGCCATTAGGCTTTGGTGGTCCATGTGCATGTCGGCCAATATACTCGCTACGGCTAGCGGATGAGTCACATAGGGCTCACCGCTTCGTCGTATTTGGCCTGCGTGGGCCTGCTCAGCGTAAAAGTACGCTCTTCGCACCTGCTGAAGCTGGTCGGGGTCCAGATAGGAGTTGAGGGACTCTGTCAGGTTATTGAGGTTTTGCATGACCAGCCAAGGTGTTTATTTAAAAGGCGTCGCTGTTCTCCATTGCCTCTAGCAACTCCTCCTCGGCATCCAGCTCCTCTTCGCGAGTAAGGATATCGGCTGTGATGAGAGCTTCGGCAATTTCGCGTAGGGCGATAACCGTGGGCTTGTCTGACTCTTCGTCTACTAGTGGCTCTTTGCCGCCAGTTGCAAGTTGGCGCGCTCGTTTGCTCGCGACCATTACCAGTTCAAACCGATTTGCTACATTTTCCAGACAATCTTCTACAGTGACACGCGCCATTTGATTCTTCCTAACAAGCTATAAAAGTGGCGCGACGGTTGGCAAAGAGCCAGTTATCAGGGTTCGCGCCCCAAACAACCGCGCATTATAACAAAGATAGTCGTTTATGACAGTAATTCAGACAGCAGTTCCTGTTGAGTATCGAACTGCTTGGCGCTCTGCAAATGGCAGGCGCGGACAATTGCGATCAGGTCCGTGAGTGCCGTGTCGAAGTCGTCATTTACAACCAGGTAGTTGGTGTCTGCATAGTGGGATATTTCGCTTACTGCCGCCGCAAGCCGTCCCTCGATAATTTCGTCGCTATCCTGCCCTCTTCCCTCCAGCCTTTGCCGTAGAGCGGCCCGTGATGGAGGCAGAATAAATATGGATACGGTCTCGGGAATCAGGTGCCGAATTTGATCTGCGCCCTGCCAGTCGATCTCCAATATTACGTCGCGACCAATTGCCAGTGTTGCTTCTACCCAGGCCTGAGACGTTCCATAGGAGTTGCCAAACACAGTTGCCTGCTCCAGAAATTCTCCGGCCGAGGTCATGGTGACAAAGGCTTGTTGGTCGACAAAGTGATAGTTGATGCCATCCACTTCTCCCGGACGCATCGGCCGGGTGGTGTGTGACACAGAAACTTGAATGTCTTCCAGCGCCTCTACCAATGCGTTTACCAGGCTGGTTTTACCTGCGCCAGAGGGTGCTGAAACTATAAAAAGAGTACCGCTTGCTTGCATGATCTGCCGGGTCCTTGTTCTTTCGATCGATAGCTCGACCTATTCAATGTTTTGTATCTGTTCTCGCATCTGCTCGATCAGCACCTTAAGCTCTACCGCGTTGACCGTGGTAGACAGCGCCATGGATTTGGACGCCAGGGTATTGGCTTCGCGATTGAGTTCCTGCATCAGAAAGTCAAGGCGGCGTCCGCAGGGGCCTCCGGTATCTAAAGCCAGCCCAACTTCCAATAAGTGCGCATCGAGTCGGTCGAGCTCCTCTTCGACATCTGCACGCTGCGCCATGTGTACCAACTCCTGCTCGACGCGATCATTATCCAGGTTGCCGCGCAGCTCCTCGAGTCTGGAGAGGAGCCGGTTCTGCTGATTCTCCAGCAATTCCGGTAGCAGGGTCCGGCACTGGCCAACGATATTGGCTATTGCTAGCATTTTTTCGCGCATGATCGTCGCCAGTTTTTCTCCTTCCCGGCCGCGGTTGTCCAGCAGCGAATCCAGACATTGTCCGAGAAGCTCATCGGCGCGCTCCTGAATAGCACTGTCAATCACTGTTGAGTCGCTAATTACCCCCGGCCAGCGCATTATATCCAGTGGGTTCAGGGCGAGAGGGCTTCCTATCTTGTCGCTGATTTTGCTGGCGGCATCGATGACGGCAGAGCAAAGCTCGTCGTCTACACACAATTTCTGTTGGATGGACGTGCCCGAGTCGTGCCTTAGTGTTATTTCAACCTTGCCACGGGCCAACCGCTTGCGAGCGTGTTCGCGCCACGCCGGTTCAAGCTCGCGTAGCGCGTCCGGAAGCTTTATCGTGAGATCAAGGTAGCGGTGATTTACCGAGCGAATTTCCAGTGACACCGAGCCCTTAGCGCTGGCCGATTCTTTTCTGGCGAAGGCAGTCATACTGGAAATCATGGATATACGTCAGTGTTTCAAAGCGAAAGATTGTAGCAGTTCGATCTTATTGGATATACCATCCCGACCCCGCGTCGTAGATAGTTTATAGGGCGCAATTTTTGCTAAAGGTGAGAAAAATGACCCGACCCAGCGGACGCGCGGCTAACGAGCTGCGCCCCATAGAGTTTCTGCGTAACTATACCCGGCATGCCGAGGGGTCTGTGCTGGTCAGCTTTGGCGATACGCGGGTGCTGTGCACCGCCACGGTTGAGAGCGGAGTCCCGAGTTTTATGCGCGGGCAAGGTCGTGGCTGGATCACAGCGGAGTACGGCATGTTGCCGAGATCTACTCATAGCCGAATGGGGCGTGAGGCGGCGCGAGGTAAACAGGGCGGTCGTACCTTGGAAATTCAGAGGCTCATCGGGCGTTCTCTGCGCGCCGCTGTCGATCTGGACAAAATGGGTGAAAATACTATAACCATTGATTGTGATGTCCTCCAGGCAGATGGCGGCACCCGCACGGCTTCTATCACCGGTGCTTGTGTGGCGCTTTGCGATGCATTCGCTGGAATGATCGATCGCGGTGTGATTAAGAAGAGCCCGCTGCGGCAAATGATTGCCTCGGTTTCGGTCGGCATGTATCAGGGCGCTGCGGTGCTGGACCTGGACTATCCCGAGGACTCCAGTGCAGACACCGACATGAATGTTGTTATGGATGCAGCCGGGGGCCTGATCGAGGTGCAGGGCACGGCAGAGGGGCAGACATTCTCGCGCGTTGAGCTCGATATGATGGTCGATCTGGCCGCGGATGGAATTCGAGAATTGATAGGACTGCAGCTGGCCGCGCTGGCTTGATCAAACACCCAGCTTACAATTCTATGTCGTAGTCCATAATGAGTGGAGCGTGGTCTGAGAACATCCGCGATTTGTAGATAGCGCCGTATTCCACAGCGTATTTCAGATTTTGAGATACCCACTGGTAGTCGACTCGCCAACCATTACTGCCAGGCTCCCCAGTTGGCCACCAAGTAAATTCATCGGTATCGGTATTGACCTCGCGAAAGGCATCGATGTAGCCCAGATCAGCGAGCTGGTCCAACCATTGCCGATCTTCGGCCAAAAAGCCACTTTGACTGGAGCACGACTCATTATCCTGAACGTCGGCGGGTGTGTGGGCTATATTCCAGTTTCCACACAGAACGTAGTCGCGTCGCTTATTACGTACTTTATTCAGCTGGGATTGCAGTAGATCCAGAAAGCCGGCTTTTTGTTCCATGCTAACAGGATCATCGGCATCACCACGCGGAACCAACACGGAGGCAATGCTGATGGATTCGAAATCAGCTTGGATATAGCGACCTTCCATATCAGACTCAGCATCACCGAGACCGGTCATGATCGCCTTTGGCAGTTGTCGGCAGTATATGGCCACGCCGTTACTTTTGGGTTTGACCGAGTCAAAAAAATAGGCGTTATAACCCGCCGGAAAAAATATGTCGGCCTGCAGGTCGTATTCCTGGGCAGCCAGATTCTGGATACATATAAACTCAGCATCCTGTCCAGCGACCCACTCGTAGAACCCGCGATCAGCAGCCAGCTCCAAACCGCTGGCGCAGAAGGAGATTATTCTCATTATTAGTTCCCGTTGCGTTGTGCATGTATCATAGCTGAGCGTGGGGTCGTGTAGAAGTTCTATTACTCCACGAACTTCAGATTTTTCCTGCCAATTGGACCTTTGTGGAACAAAGGTGTCGCCAAGCCCCAAGGAGCAAGCGAGTGTTGCAGAAATATCAGCGAGAATTTATTGAGCTGGCTTTGGACGTTGGCGCCTTGAAGTTTGGTGAGTTCACTCTTAAGTCTGGGCGGCAAAGCCCCTATTTTTTTAATGCGGGTGCCTTTGCATCGGGTGCGGCATTAGCGGTGGTGGGTCGCTGTTATGCAGCTGCGATCGATGCCGCAGGAATAGACTATGATCTCTTGCTTGGACCCGCCTACAAAGGTATTCCGTTGGTGGCTACTACAGCGGTGGCGCTGGCGAACGAGTTCCAGACGGACATCCCCTACTGCTTCAATCGCAAGGAACCTAAGGCTCATGGCGAGGGCGGAAGCCTGGTCGGGGCTGCAGTAAAGGGGCGAGTTTTGATCGTGGATGACGTTATCACCGCGGGCACTGCAATCAGAGAGGTGATGTCGATAATTTCGCTGGAGGGAGCTGAGTGCGCCGGGGTAATGATTGGCTTAAATCGGCAGGAACGAGGCCAGGGAGATCTTTCGGCGATTCAGGAGCTTGAAAATGAGCGCGGTTTACAGGTGTTCAGTATTATCAACCTTGACGACATCGTCGCCTATATTGAAGCTATTGGTGGCGAACTGAGTCGAAATAGCGAAGCCATGATGGCTTACCGTCAGAAGTTTGGCGCCGACTAGTGCTTGCACATTTGGCCGATGCCACATATATTTTTGTTATGAGATTACTTTCAACTGGCAAAATCCTGTTCCTGGCGTCGCTGTTTCTGGCAGGCTCCGCATGGAGTCAAGTCGGCAAGTATATGTACCGCTACACCAATGCGGATGGGGTCGTCGTTATCGAGTATCACATGCCGCCTGAGGCGGTGCGCTTTGGTTATGAAATACTTTATTCAGACGGCACCCTCTATCGGCGAATTGGACGCGCCCTGACAGACGAGGAAATTGTTAATCGGACCGTCGCCGATAAGCGTAAGGAGTTGGAGGAAATTGAAGTAGAGCGACTCCGCCGCTGGGACGAGAGCCTGTTACTACGGTATAGCAGCGTGGAAGATATCGAATCCGCTCGCGAGCGCACATTAGGTAACCTAAAAATTGCGGTCAGTATTTTGCTGAGCAACGTTAGATCACTCAATCAGCAGGTGGAAAGTAATCAGAGTAAGGCTGCTGATATTGAGCGGACCGGGGGCGACGTGCCAGAGGGCATTATCTCCAATATCGAAAGTTATCGCTCGCAGATAGCTGACGCCGAGCAATCGATCGTAGAGCGCAATGCCGAAATGGATGCGGTGATCGGTGAATTCCAGCTGGACATCGAGCGATTTCAACACTTGCTGGATATGGTTAAGGTGCGGCGCCGGGCCTATGGAGATAATGGTTAGTGAGGTGACTTACCCAGTTTTCAGGGGTTGGCAGCGGTAGCGCTACAAGTTTCAGCCGGGCGTGCTGCGATTATTTGCTGTGGCGCCGCTGATCCGGGGCCGAAAAAAACCACTCATGATGACCTGCCACTGGGCGGCCCAGCCCTCGGTCGGCGATCGTTTGAATTCGCTGCGCACGTATTGAGCGATTCGACCCTCCGCCGCCGAGATCATCACATTCGCGGCCAGTGCTATTGGTAATTCCGGTCGCAACCCTTCGCGCATTTCTGCTTCGCGCAGTACCTGTTTCAGCTGTGTTTCAATTCGGTCATACAATTGCACGACGCGCACTCGGAGGCGCGACGTTTCGCCGGCCAGGGCGTCGCCAGTGAGAAGTCGGGTTATACCCGGGTTGCGCTCAGTGAAGGTTAGTAACAGCGTAAGCATCTTTTCACAGCGTTGACTGGCGCTGGACTCCTCGGTGAGTATCAAATTTATCCGGGAAAACAGCGTGTCTTCTATGAACTCTATGAGGCCCTCAAAAATTTTGGACTTGGATGGGAAGTGGCGATACAGGGCCGCCTCGGAAACGCCCACTTCTTGCGCCAGCTTGGCGGTGGTAATCCGTTGCCCGGGGTTGGCCTCCAGCATGGTTGCCAGTGCTTCGAGTATCTGTTGCTTTCTAAACGGTTTTTTACTGGTCATTTCCCTACACGCACTGGCCCGTGGTGAACGGGTAATCGTAGCGACATGCGTCAGTCGCTGCAACGATTCCCGCGTTAATTTGAAAAAGAGTGCCGAAGCGACGGATTATAAGTTGGGAATTAATGGGTAACATTCGCCGAATTTGTGAGTAGTGTGCCCACCCCCACGTCGGTGAAAATTTCAAGTAGGACCGCGTGAGGCACCCTCCCGTCAATAATATGGGCGGAGTCTACGCCCCCGTTTATAGCGTCCAGAGCGCAGCGAACTTTTGGCAGCATTCCGCCTCGGATAGTGCCGTCAGCGATAAGCTTGTCTACCTCGTCGGTTGAAAGGCCGGTAAGAACTTGGCCATCGGCGTCGAGAAGGCCGGCGACATTAGTTAGCAATATGAGCTTTTCGGCACCGAGTACCTGGGCCATGCGACCGGCGACCAGGTCGGCGTTAATATTATAGCTCTCGCCATCAGGACCTACCCCGATCGGGGCTATGACGGGTATAAAGTTGCTCTGTTGCAAGATTTCAATGATTTCGGTGTCGATGTGCTCAACGTCGCCGACGTGACCGATATCGATGATTTCCGGAGCCTGCATTTCTGGTAACAGTCGAGTCACCGATAGTTTGCGCGCCTGAATTAGTCGACCGTCCTTGCCGGTGATACCGACCGCTTTACCGCCACAATTGTTGATGGCGCCGACAATTTCCTTGTTGATTGTGGCTCCCAATACCATTTCTACAACATCCATTGTCTCGCTGTCCGTTACGCGCATTCCG
>JBLHKV010000127.1:0-10664 GCA_047618115.1 Halieaceae bacterium
AGTGCCGTATCTCGGCGCCAACCTGATCGAAGCCTACGGCTGGCGTGGTGCCTATATCGGGATGGGCGCACTTTCCTTCGTGTTCGTGTTTCCGCTGGTGGTGTTCCTGTTTGCCAGGGACAAACCGCCAGAGCGCCAAATCGACCAGAAATTGGTAGAAGTCCGACCCGCGGGAACGAAGGGAGAATTGCTGTCTCCAAAGTTTATCAGGCTGGCCATCGGCGGCGTGATCTATTCGCTAGGAGCGACAGGCCTGGGGATAAACGCTGTACCGATCTTGATGGAAGAAGGTTTTAGCCTGATTGCTGCGGCAGAGGTTGCCGGCCTCATCGGGATTGGCACGATTACTGGTCGCATCGTTGGCGGCTTTTTGCTCGATCGTATTGATGGGCGCTTCGTTGCTATGGGTTGCGCCATCGGTGCTCTCTCTGCAGCCATTATTTTCCTGGCTACCGACCAATCGACACTGGCCGCATCGATTGCGTGTTTGATGCTGGGGCTGACCGCCGGGGCAGAATACGATGCCTGTGCCTATCTCACCACGCGCCATTTTTCTCCGCGCCAGTTCGCGCCTCTATTCGGATTGCTGGGGGGGTTGTTCGGTTTCACATCAGGCATTGCGCCATTCATCGCCAACACGCTTTACGGGATATTCGGCAACTACGACGCGATCCTGTGGGCGATCATCCCGATGTTCGCGATATCCAGTGTGATGTTTTTGTCGCTGGGCCGCTATCCCGATACATTTGAAGAATCCGAACTCCAGCCGGCGTGATCGACTCACTTCAGTGCGGGATCCTCAAACAACCGCCGCACGGCGGGCTGGTCGACCTTCATCGAAGGCGTTCTGGGTAGGGCGTCGGTGAAATGCCATGCGACAGGTATATGTGTGGCGGGAACGTGATTTCGCAGGTGAGCTTCTACCTGTACAGCAGTAGGCGCTGTAGCGCCTGGTCTAAGCTCGATTGCTGCGACCGGCACCTGTCCCACACGTCTATCTGGAATTCCCAAAACGGCCACCGCAGAAATGTCCGGGTGCTTCAGCAAGGCATGCTCGATCGTAGCGGGCAGAAGTTTGAAACCGCCGCGAATGATCGCCCCATCGAGCCTGCCCAATATAAACAGAAAGCCGTCGTCATCTATCCGCACTAAATCGGAAGTCCGTATCCAGTGGGTACCAATGCGCGGCGCAACTACCTCGAGAACACCCTCGCTCTCCGCGGGAAGTTCGGCTTCCGAATCAGGGTCGATAACACGAAGTTTGACTCCCGGTAGTGCAAGCCCCACGGAACCATCTTTCTTCCCTCCAAAGGTATCTTGAAGCTCCGGTGTCATTCTTGTGACGGGGCCGCCGAATTCTGTAGCGCCATAAGAGAGAAGTATGGGCACACCGTAGCGCTCTTCGAATGCGTGTTTAATGGCGGGATCCAGGGGAGCTGCGCCGGTACCCATCGCTTTCAGGCAGGAGAGATCTTCCACTGGAATATCCGCGTCCAGGACCATTTGTACGCCCGCTGGAGGCAGTCCACTCGCAGGGGGACGATAACGAAGTATGTGATCGTGCCAGCCGGCAACAGTAAAACGTTCGAGCAAAAGCACGCGCTGGCCTTTGAGAAGTGGCGGCAGGGTGGAGTACAAACCGGAAATATTACTCACTGGAAACATGAGTAACGCCGGCGGCGCAGCGGTATCTTCTACGCTGATTTGGGCTGGCAGATCCTTGCTGCCCACAATATGCCTGGCAATCATGTCGTAGCGCAGAGAAAAGGGCTTGGGTGGCCCTGTCGTGCCACTGGTTAGTATTTCGATGCACGGCGGTCCCGGATTATCCTGCGTGTGCCTGGTCATCTCGAGCCCGGCACAGGCGGAGGCATTCATCCCATCCAGAGCGATGGCAGCACTGCCAGTGGTCTTCAGCGTTTGCAGAATCACTTCGGCATAATCGCCAGCATCAGCGACCACTATAGCGGGTTTGATTCTTTCAAGTTCGTAGGCGAGGGCCTGTGTAGACTGAAAGGGGTAGACCATTCGAACCGAGCAACCTTCTGCCAGTAAACCGAGAAATGCGGCAATGGCAGAGGGTCGGTTACGAGCCACAAAGGCGACTTTAACGTGTGCGCCAGCGCCGCTTGCGTCGATCAACTGAGTCACCTGATCGGCAAGTCGTTTTAGCTCACCCCATGTTATCCATTTTTTTTCAAACTCAATGGCAGGCTGCCCGGAGGGGCTCGAAAGCGCCACGCTGCACAATTCATCAAGCGCTTTCATTGTTCACCTGGTCTCACCCTGCCGTTCTTGTGCGCAGCGGAATTATGCTGGTGTGATTTCGCCGATCTCCGTACCAACGGGATAGGTTTCTTCCGCCGGCACTTTTTGTGTGAGCTTGCCTGCTGCCGGTGCTTCTATTTCCTGCACGGACTTGTCGGTTTCCAGCAAATAGATAAGTTGACCCTCTTCTACGATGGCACCGTCGGCCACCAGCCACTCAACCAGTGTCCCCTCGATCGTGGACATCTGCAGCTTTGGTATCGTTAACGTAGTAGACATACACTTCCCTCTATATAAAAAGTTCGCGAACTCGAGCCGCGATAGAGCCAGCGTGCGGAACCTGTTCAGTTTCAATCGTTTTGGAGTAGGCGATGGGCGCATAGGCCGCCCCAAATCTCGAAGCGGGGGCCTTCAGTTTGCCAAATAACTCTTCGTTTAGGGTGCTGGCGATTTCCGCGCCGAGGCCACAAAATTCGGTAGCTGCGTGCACTACCAGCGCGCGGCCGGTCTTTTCTACGGACGACAATATACGGTCGTAATCCAACGGCATGAGTGTGCGTAGGTCGAGTACCTCAGCGTTGATGCCTTCTTTGGCTAATTCCTCCGCCGCACCAAGACATTGCAGCACCTGCCAGCCGTAGGTAATCAGCGTTATATCGGTACCTTCGCGTTTCACCTTGGCCACACCCAGCGGTATGCGATAGTCACCCAACGGCACTTCTTCTTTGGTGGCGTAGGTAAGCATCATGGATTCAAATTGTATGCAGGGATCCTCGTCGAATATGCAGCTCAGTAAAAGTCCTTTGGCCTCCGTTGGAGTGCTGGGGTAGACAATTTTCAGCCCCGGTTGGTGCAGAAGAATCGCTTCAGTTGACTGAGAGTGCTGCGCGCCAAATCCGCCAATACCACCGCCCGCAACTGTGCGCACGGTCATGGGAACATGAGTAGCACCCCCGGACATATAGCGTTGCTTGGCCGCGTGGTTAGTTATTTGGTCCATACATACACCAATAAAATCACAGAACATGATTTCGGCGACGGGACGCATGCCCACCAAGGCCGCGCCAGTGGCGGCGCCGATGATGGCTTGCTCGGCGATGGGCGTTGGCCTGACGCGCTCTCCCCATTTGGCCTGCATGCCCTGGAAGCACCTGAACACACCGCCAGATTCGCCGATGTCTTCACCCAGGAAGAATACTGATTCATCCAGTTCCAGCGCCATTTCCTGGGCGTTCTGAATAGCCTGAAACATGGCCATTTCACGTGTCTCACCCGTGTAGGGTTCTTCTGCCGCCCGCTTTTCGCGTTGGCCGCGACGCGGCACCACCGTTGGATCGGCGTACACATCCAGCAGCATTTCCTCGGTACCGGTAATCTCACTCTCCAGCGCAAACGCGATTGCTTCTTCTACCTCTACTTTGGCTGCGCTATCGATTTCTGTAAGTTCCTCTTCGGTGCAAATCCCTTGTTCCAGCAGTAGTGCGCGGGTGCGTGGTACAGGCCAGGCCTCCTTGGCTGCTGCCAGGTCTTCCTTTGACAGGTGGTTGGTATCGCCCACACCGGCGTGAGGCCCGAGACGGATAGTTTGGGCTTCAACGAAAACCGGACCTTTGCCCTTACGCACATCTTTGATGATGGACTTCATCTTGCCGTGGAAGTCCACCGGGTCGTTGCCGTCCAGGACTACACCCTTAAAGCCGTAGCCCTTGGCGCGACTGGCAAAATCTTTGCTCGCCGTGTAATCGGCTATCGTTGTGTATTCGCCCATCTGGTTGTTCTGGCACATGAAGATCACTGGCAGCTTCCAGAGGCCCGCAAGATTCATGGCTTCGTGGACGGCGCCGATACTGGTGGCGCCATCGCCGAAGTTGACGATAGTGACGGCATCGGTGCCGCGCATTTTACTCGCCAGGGCAAGTCCGTTGGCGATGGGTGCACCAGCGCCTACAATGGCCGTAGTGAGCATGGAGCCTGAGTCTGGATCCGATATATGAGGTGCGCCACCCTTTCCTTTGTTAACACCGTTTTCGCGTCCCAATGCTTCGCAGAAGAGACCTTTCAGTGGCACACCCTTGGCAACCTGGTCGTGAATCCCGCGGTAGATGGTGACCATGTGGTCTTTATTCGTTATCAGTGGTGCAATGGAAGCGGGAATACACTCTTGGCCCGTCATCGGCCAGTAAGTAAATTGAAACTTGCCGCTGGATAGCCCCGCCTGAATGGCCTTGTCTACCTGATGAATTCTGGACATTTGGCGATAGATTTCTCGCAGTGTGTCGTGGTCAATCTTGGAGTCTTTTGCTTTAGTTTTTGTTGGCATCACTTCGTATCCTCGTCATTGTTGCCTTTGACACGCATGTTTACGTGCACGTTATCGTCGCAGCTGGCCCACGTTGGCGATAAAACCACCATCCACCAGGATGTCGCAGCCAGTAATATAGTTTGCCTTGTCAGAAATGAGAAACAGCGCTGTATTGGCGATGTCCTCGGCTTCTCCCAATCGATCAAGAGCAATGCAATTGCGCATTGCCTCGTAGTTGTCCATTGCCTCGTTTTCCAGTTGACCCATTTCTGTGTTGATCATGCCGGGAGAGATAGAAACGAGGCGCTTACCTTCACCACCCCAGGCCGGTGCCTGTGCGCTGACATAATCTCTCATTGCTTTTTTAGCGTAGGCGTAAGCCATGCCGGAATCTTCGAGCATAGGAAAAGAGGCAGCGAGTTCTTGCAGGCGGACCAAAAAGCCTTCTTCCAGCACGGAGGCAAGAACCTGTTCTATCTCCGCATTTTCTGGCACCAGGTAGCCACTCATGGACGAGATACACACTGCACAGCTACCCGGCTTTAGATGCGAGCGCAAATTCTCTAACAGTGCGAGGCTCTGCGTAAGGTCGACCTCTATTATTCGTTCCCAGCTTGCCATTTGTGGAGAAAGCCCAACGGTGTGGATGACCGCATTCAGTTTTGAACCCTGCGCAAGCGCCGATAAGAGGTGCTCTACCGAATCTGCTTGTGTGACATCCAGTCGATGCACTGTGGCCTCAACGTTATGTCTCGCACACTCACCGGCCAGGGCCTCGAGCTTGTCCAACGATAGATCAGCAAGGATGACGTCATACCCTGCCTCGGCAGCAAGTAGGGCACACGCTTTCCCCATGCCGCCTGTGGCGCCGGTAATTAACAGCCGGTATGCTTGCTTGTCTGGAGCAGCGGCCATGGTGGTTTCTCAGGTCGTCGTTGATTTGCTAGTGTATGCTGTAGTGTACATCAATGTTGAGTAGTAATCTAATTTATGAGCGACGCCTACCGCCTTTTTCTCGACCCTCAGGAGGTGCCTGATGAGCCAGGGTGGTTGCAGCGCCAGCCTATGCCGGTACTAGCGATGGGCGAGGGTGGCCACAGTCAAAATGCCGACGTCGTCCTTCAAGAAACCGCGGATATTGACCTCCTGCGAAGCAGAATTGAACGCAACCCGGTGGCTGCAATGACCCTGGTGCAGGTGCTTAGAGCCGTGGAGCAGCTGCCTGTCGAAACCGGTATCACGGTGGAGTCCCTGGCGTACGCAACCCTGCAAGCCGGTAAGGAGTACCGGTTGTGGCTGGAAAGCAGGGAAGAAGCGCCGCGCCTGATAGCGGGCGGTGACGGTGAGCCTATTATCCTTGAGCGCAGCGGGAATACAGTGACGGCAGTTCTCAATCGCCCAGGTAATCGTAATTCACTAACGGTAGAGATGCGTGATGCACTGGTAGAACTTTTTGATCTGGTGCTGTTGGATGACAGTATTACCCGACTCCATCTCAGTGGGAGTGGCGGTTGTTTCTCTATTGGCGGCGAGCTGCGGGAGTTTGGACTTGCGGAGGATCCAGCTGCGGCGCACTGGATTCGTTCCACCCATAATCCGGGCAGATTGCTTGCCAGATGCGCGCAGAAAGTCAGTTGTCATATTCACAGTGCGAGCCTGGGTTCCGGTATCGAGCTGCCGGCCTTCGCCCATCACATCAGCGCGGATCCCGGGAGTTTCTTTCAGCTTCCCGAATTAACGTTTGGCCTCATTCCCGGTGCTGGCGGTTGTGTGAGTATTTCCCGGCGTATCGGGCGGCAGCGCACGGCGTGGATGGCACTCTCAGGAAAAAAGATTAATTCAAGTACTGCTCTGGCCTGGGGGCTGATAGATGAGCTTAAGACGTCAGACTGAGCCGTAAATCATTTCTCCGTCGCGCCAGGTGCAGCGCACCTGAGCGTCACCGAGGTTAGTGCGAACACGTTCCCATGGCTCCTGTAAAAGACAGAGATCGGCCCTGGCGCCCACGTGCAATCGAGAGGTGGTCAGTCCCGGGCGATCTTGCGGTGAAAGGTATAGCTCCAGTGCTTGTTCCGGTGTGAGCGTCTCGCTGCGCCCCATCACCTCGCCAGTTGCGGTTTGCCGAGCCGTGGCACAATGCATGCTTTTCCAGGGGTTGGCGCCACCAAAGGGGGCATCGCTGCCTCCTGCGAGCGGGATTCCGCCGCGCAGAAAACTCGCTGCACGATACAGCCACGGCTGTTCCCGAGTATCCACATCAATCCGGTATTGATCACCGCGTTCGGCGATAAAGTGCGGTTGCGTTACGACCCGCAAGCCTAGCCGATCAATATCTTGCAACTGTTCATCAGGGCACACTGATGCGTGTTCGATACGATCTCCCGTAAGAACTCCCGCAGCTTCCAGTGCGTGCAGTGCAAATACCAACTCTGTTAGTGTTACGCA
Organism: Halieaceae bacterium; assembly: GCA_047618115.1. Taxonomy (GTDB): domain Bacteria; phylum Pseudomonadota; class Gammaproteobacteria; order Pseudomonadales; family Halieaceae; genus CALJGI01. The sequence continues at coordinate 7,016 of JBLHKV010000127.1, forward strand.
GTGAATAGCGATGGAGCGATCGTCTCGGTGTGCCGATTCAATCGTACGACACAGACTGCCCAGTTCAGGAAGTTGCGATTCCAGTAAATGGATTTTTAATTCACCGTGGGTCAGCCGCGGAGTCTCCCCGCATTGGGCTATTTCTGCGGTACCCATCATCCGAACACGCTGAAGTAATTCGCCATTCTCCTGTGATTTTTTAAAATGCGCCCAGGCATCGACGCCATTGGCCGGCGTGGTATCGGTAATGCCGGTGACGCCGTATCGGGCGAGCAGGGCGCTGGCCTTGCTCAGGTTGGGAGGCTGGCTGTGCAAGCGACTTCTGAGCCAATGATCTTCTTCGTATAAACGCCCAGTGGCTCGCGCCTCTGCATGCTCCAGCCCGGGAGGAGCATCTTCGGGACATACATGGAGTTCTCGCAGCGCCAGGCTATTCAAAACCCATAACCTGCCGCCCCGGTGTTGAACGCGAACGGGCCGATCCGGGATATGCTGATCGAGCCAATCTCTGTCGATATCCCCCGCAATACTGGGGTGGTAAGCAATCCCCCGCAGCCAACTCATGCTGCTGCTATACTGACTACAATTGTGGCTGCGCAGGAGCGACGCGAGCGCCTCTTCCGAATCAATGTCAGGTGGGCCGCATTGGACGGACTCCAGCGAGGCTGCAAGGGACATCAAGTGGATGTGGTGATCAATGAGGCCAGGCAATAACAAACCCCCTTGTCCATCAACGATGAGCTCTTCGCCATTGCCAGCAAGTTCCGGTTCGATGGCAGTGATAATGCCTTTGTCCAGGCGTATGTCAGCGAGTGGGTCTCTTGCCTGTAACTGAACGTTTTTCAGGATAATTCCGATGATATTTTCTCGCTTATACGTTTGGCAGTGGCGCGCTTACGAACGGAACCACCGGCGCTATAACAATGGCGAAGTGCTAACAGTGGAGTTATTCGTTGAGAACAGCGGGTGGTTCGGATCGGTGGAAACCGTCCCAATGCGGTGCATTGTTATGGTCAGGTAGCTCGATGAATCCGCCGGTGTTGTTGTGCAGGCCACCATCCACACGGATCGTTGCTCCGGTTATATAGGCGGCCATAGGCGACAGCAAAAATACGACTGCGGATGAGACTTCCGCTTCATTGCCGTGGCGCTTCAAAGGTACTCGAAGACGTGCCCCTCGCAATGTATCGCCAAAGGAATCAGGGTAGGAATCCAGCCCCGAAGTGGCGATGAATCCCGGCGTCACCTGATTGATTCTGACACCAGCATGGGCCCACTCTACCGAAGCAGTTGCCATGAAGTTTTCCTGCCCGGCGCGAGCCGCACCATTATGTCCCATGCCCGGCATCGCAGGATCATGGTCTGCGCCAATATTTACGATTGCGCCGCCAAACTGTTCCATTGATTGACGAAACACCTCACGTGAAAAAAGAAAAGTCCCCGTCATGTTGTTTGCAATAATTGCGTTCCAGCCATTCAGGCTGATGTCGCGCAACAGCGCAGGAAATTGACCTCCGGCACAATTTACGAGCCCGTCGATACGCCCAAAGCGTGTCATGTTTGCAGCGACAGTTGCAGTCACCGCCGCTTCATCTCGAATATCGCAGGACCAGATTTCAGCCAGTCCACCATCGTGTAGGATTTCACTCTGAACCCGTTCCAGTTTGCTCATGTCGCGCCCAACCAGTCCAACGGACCCTCCCAGCGCCGAGATCTCATGGGCAATACAACGGCCGATTCCGCTGCCACCACCGGTGACGATAAAGGCCTTGTCTACAAATAGTGCAGCACTGAATCCTGACTTATAGCGGGCATGGGGATCAGTACTTGTTGTTGGCGAATCGTTTTTTGAGTTGTTCATCGTGAAGGTAGAGTACCTGCAAATTATGACTGTCGTTATTATCCAGTATCCTAGGCACAACTGAAACAGCCAGTTATCGAGAGCAGCGCAATATCGAAATTCTCCGTGCGGAACTAAGTGCCGCCAAGTAGCCTGTCGTTATCGTTACCTAAATTTGGCGCACTAACAACTGCTACTCTCGACAGAGGACGTTTTACTGTGCTGCTATTTTTCGCTAAGTGCTGCGACCATTGTTTGTATCTCTGGTTGAGATTGCAGTTGGTAGTATCTGTCTCTCGCAGACAATGGCGCACGGTTTGATAAAGCGATAGATCGAGGAGGGCGCCACCACCTGACTGCCAATTTGCCCAGCCGGCTAGAGCTGCATGCAGGCCTGTGAGGGGATCTGCAATAGCATCTGCGCAGATAACCCACTCACCGGTTACCTCGTGCATAATTGAAGACAACCCTGCAGCCACGCCTGCATCATCGCCATAGGCTATCCAGTTCGCTTGTGGTTCTTGTCGACCATAGCCGCTGATGCTGACCCAGGTTAGCCCCGGTATTTTTTCAATGAGTTCTTCCGCTACTATACCCATCTGTCGAAGTGCTCGGGGGCGTGAGCCCTCTAGTACGATATCAGCTTCGTGGATGAGTTCAAGAAGCGCCCGCTGTCCATGTGGCCTGTGTAAGTCCAGCTCAAGTGATTGCTTATTCTGATTGAGTAAGTCGAAGAAGGGTGGGGGGCCTTGCCTTGTCCCATCGGGCCGCTGACTACTTTCGATTTTAATGACGTCGGCTCCCGCTAGTTGCCATAAATGGCTACACAAAGGTCCTGCCCATAGCGAAGAAAGATCAAGCACTCTTGGTGTTGGAGCACGATTTGTAATTTTTCTCCCGGTACAGGAAAGCGTAAGCCAGCTAGAGTCCATCTGTGCCGTTGGGATTGTGTCGGCCACGGCTAATCCGAGTAGGCGACCCTGTTCCAATAAGTCCCGAGTGCTCCACTTGGCCACGTTGTGAATTACCGATTCCCAGTCATACTGCGCGTTGTGCTGCAGCCAGGCGGGCAGCTGTTCCCAGTCGCTACCTCGTGCCAGGTTAAACGCAATCATTCCATCTTTCGTTTGAACGAGGCGACAACTTCCTCCAGGGGACGCGCTTCCCGCGCGACCCAGCCCCACAATTGCCGCGCGTTCCGATAGTAACTCTGCACCTTTAAGGTCGCTCAATATTGTTTTATCACTCACGGCCCTGAAAGCCGCCAATGCTCCATCAGCGCAGCTCGCCAGAGGGGCCGGACAGAGCAGAGGATCGCCCTTTTCGGTTCCAGTTATAGACATTAGACCACTTTCACGCCAGCGATCAGCCGGGTGTCTGTCCAGCGGCATATATGTGTTTTCAATATTTACACCAAGGTCACTAAGTAATTTACGTGCGTAACTGCTTGCCACTCCTCTACCAGGGAATTGGCGTGTAATATCTGTGTGCAAAATTGACATGAGCCAATCCTAAGGCTTCAAGGGTGCTGTCACAAGAAAATGGGAGCCATCAGATCTTCTTCCGTTAGGGAGAGCCCCGAGTCAGTTGCGGCTGCCGATTCGCCCCGGGCACCGGAAATTGTCTATGAACTGGGTATTCCGGTACTGGGTATTTGTTATGGTATGCAAACCATGGCCGAGCAGTTTGGGGGCAGGGTAGAGGGGTCGCAAACCAGTGAGTTTGGCTATGCTCAGGTTGAGGTGCTAGCGGCGGGACCCTTGTTTCACGATATCAGCGATCACGTTGGCGATACCGGGCAGGTACTGT
>JBLHKV010000128.1:0-10659 GCA_047618115.1 Halieaceae bacterium
GTCAGTAACAAAATGTCGCGATTGGCCAGGGCACGCTTCCAGGCCCCCGGAGTGCTTTGCTCTACAAGCGGTGGGCGATTGTGATCGATCAGCTGCACTTCTGCAGCATTAACGCTGCGGTGCTGAATGGGGAGATCGCGTGCGTACCACCACCACAATCCGGCAGAAATTAATCCCAGCGGCGCAGAAATCAGTAGAGCATCGCGCCAGCCTACACTCTCCATAAGCCAAACCAACACGGGCGCAGCCGCAGCTGCGCCCAGAGTGTATCCGGCAATTTGCAAGCCGAATGGCAGGCCCCAGCCTTCCACAGGAAACCAATTGGAAATGGTTCCACCGGCGCTCACGGGAAACAAAGGCGCTTGAGTCGCGCCCACTAAAAAACGCAATACCACCAGACTAACAACTATGCTGCCCACGCCTAGAACGGAAGAACCCGGTATCAACCCTGTCAATGCCGTTAATATCGCCCATGACAACAACATTGCGGTGAGCAGAAAACGAGCGCCAAAACGATTACCCATGACGCCACCAGGCAGTTGAAACATCGCATAGCCAGCGGCGAAAGCAGAAAACATGTAACCCAGGTGGACTTCAGTCAAACCAAGATCATCTATCATCGACTCGCCCACTATCGACACATTAGATCTCAGAAAATATCCCACAAAACTCGCGAAAGTCACCAACACCAAAATTTTCCAGCGCACGTTTGTCGGAGCCGTGGTTGTCGGAGCCATAGTCGTCGGGGCCATAGTCGTCGGGGCCATAGTTGTCATCGGGCTTTTCCCTGGTTCAGGCTCACCGCAATGGTGAGGATATCAACCTACTTTTTTTATTAAATACTCGAGGCCACCTTTCACCGCAGCTACCTGTGCAATTATGCAATCTTCGTCGTTAACCTTCGGACTATCGGGATAAACTTCTGTCGTTGTAGCAAACTCGCAATTACTAAAACCAGCACAGAGCCCCAGTTCCTTTATGGCGTAATTGATGACTCCCTCCTGGGTGATTGGCTCACCAATAATGTCGCCTTTCAGATCGGGTGGCGCTATATGAGTCACCTTTCTAACAGCGCTGATGATCGCCTGCTGAAAATCATCCGCAGAGTTTTCTGTATCGCCCACCGCATAAAACCCATCCGGAATATCGCAGGCGGCGAACGCCTTTCCGTCCCGCGCTGCCAATGCTGGCCCAAAAACTGACTCATCGGTGTCCGTGGTTTCATGCAGATCGAAATGAGCCAGAATGTCGACATTAAGTGCGGCGACCGCTTTCATCAAGGCCGCAGCCTCTTGCGCGGGGCTGTCGACTACAAACGATCGGTTTGGGTCGACTGCTGCCGGATTCCAGCGATTGATCGTTTCGTATCCCCATGGACTCACGCAGGGAGCCACGACAAAATTAAAGTGTTCGCTGTATGCTGACGCCTCGGTCTCCAGAAATCGGATGGCGCCGTGAACACCACTGGTTTCATAGCCATGCACCCCCCCGGTAATCAGAACCGTGGCCTTGCTTTCATTCCAGTCCCGGGTCCGCACGATGAACAAAGGGTATTCACCTACCTCATATAAAAGCGTGCCGTATTGCTGAACCAAGAAGGTTGCGCCAAGTGGCGTAATCTTTTCGATTACATCAACAGCATAGGAGCGCTGCACCAGTTGTTGAGCCAGCCATTCGGCTCGCTCCCTATCTCCCCAGCCGTCATTGGTATCCATGGCGCTATCGACCATACTGTTCGACAATGTGCGCCTCGAAGGCCTCGCACATATCAGTATCTGACACCAGATTGCTCGCCAGTTGCTTCTCACCGTCTACAATCTGAATGGTCGCATTCAAGGGTACAACTTTGGCACGCGAACGTTCAGCTAAGCTGCGAATCTTCTCCTGTTGTATTTGCCACAGCTCCCCGGCCGACAAATTACATTCGTCGGCGAGGTACCTGGCATTGAACCCTTCCCCGGTCAGAGACATTATCGTCTGGTTATGATTAACACTATTGCCTTTGTGCCAATAATGCTCCGCCAATAGCGGGCCAATTTCAGGATTATCAGTCAGGTAGCCGTACTCTCTAAGGAAATAGGCACGTGTTTGATAGACAGCCATATTGGCCAATAAATAGCCCTGATAAGAGCACGCTGACTCATCGGACAATAAATGGGGTATGGCCATAAGTGGGCGCGGGGTAACCTCCAAGCCGAGAATGCGCTGCTCGGTATCCCGGGCTAATGCTGTTACGGCCCCTGCTGTGAGCTGATCATCACTAAGCTGATATAGCGCCCTCTCAAAATAGGGCACCAACAATATACTCCGGTTGCCATAAGCCTTGAATGGCTGGGTACTATCTATTATCGCCTTGATAACAGCGTCTGGTACTGTATTGCCATCGGCGTCACATGCATACTGTTTCAGCCAGTCGGCATCGGACAGCAAGCTATCACAGAACATTGACTGGGTTTCGGCATACGCCATTGAAGTAGGCGCAAACTCCTGGGAAAAACACGGCGCGTTCATTTTGACATTTGAAAAATGCGCTGCATGGCCACCTTCGTGGAACAGCGTGTTAATCCCATCGTAGCCACTACCGATTTGATCTGGCTTTGCATTGCTGGTGAAATTAACCTTCGCGGCTACCCACTCACCGTTATCGTAAAAAGAAGGTACGGGTCCGTGACAAAACCCATTTTGGAATTTTCCTTTCCGATCCAGTAAATCGAGGGTGAGTTCCGCTCCGGAGTAATCGATATTAAGTCGACCGAACGATTCAACCCAGCGGCGCAAAGACTGAGAAAAAGGCACGTAGGGATCGAGATCGCGCATGGCATCGCCAGAGAACGAAAAAATGAAATTGTGGCCTTTCACCGATTCAGAACCCTTTTCTCGCACGAGGTTATCGAGACTGCGCATATGCGCGTCTCGGGTTCTGGCTTCAAAATCATTTAAAATGGCAAACAGCTCATCGCTGGTCATTTGCTCGGTTTTTACGATCGAGTAGTCGAAAAAATTATCGTAGCCAAGCGATTGAGCAAATTTATTCCGCAGTTTCACCAGTTCGAGAAAGCCATTCTTCAGTAGCCATTGTTCAAGATCGAGAAAGGCATCGTGGGAGGACTTGCGCACTCCCTCATTGGCACTAGCCCTGACATTGGCCGCAAGCACCGGTAAAGAACCTTCGACTTCATGCCCGCTCTCATCAATAAAGGTCATAGTATGATTTTTCTTTCTCTCGAATAAGCCAGCTTCAAATTGAATTAACTCAGCCTTCAAAGATTTAGCACTTTCTGATTCCAGGGCATGGGACTTAAACATAGCCAGCCAGCCTTGTAATCCGGTTAGTGTCGAAGCCTTCTGCTCGGAAGCAGGATCATTGTGAGCCTGTAAAATATAGGCTTCGATCTCGGAAATTTTTGTAGCCGCGCTCAAAAACTCTGTCCATTCCGTTTCCGCTTTAGTCGAGCCCTCATGGTCGTCACTAAGACCCATGTAAGTATCCCAAAAGAAATCTTCTTTGCCTTTATGAATGACCAGGTACTGCTGATTGAGGGTGTCGAGATATGTTGAAGGTGTCATTTCCACTCCTGTGATTCACTTCTACACTGAGGCAATTACATAGTTGCCAGTGTAGCCTATTCTTTGTATATCTGCGGACTCGATGTTCATCTGTGGGCGTTAACAAACTGCATGATGAGCGCGACGGTTTCCTGTGGATAGTGCTTAAAGGCTGCAACATGTGTTCCCCAGCGACCTTTATACTCGAGATCCGGGTGATCTGCTGGAATCGGCGGTGCCGTCCATAAGGTTACCCGCGGATTTCGTACTGCCAATTCTGAGCTGTATTGCGCGCGCGTTACCGGGTCATCCGGATCCTGAATAGCCAGTATGGGTAGATCCAGATTTACAGCCAGCTCCAGCGCTTGATTGCTACCGGTCGGTAACCCGAAGTATGCGCTGGCAGACCATGCCGAGGCAGCAAATAGCGCCGGCGAGATACCAGTGCCCACCCAGGCGCCCTGGCGAAATGTATCGGTAGTGTCCAGTAGGCTGTCCAACAGAATAAGACCGTTGAGCTTTGCGCCGTCGTGGGCAGCATGAATCACCGTTGCACCGCCCATGGACAATCCCATAGCGAATATAGGTAGTTGCGGATTTTTCAGCCGAGCCCATTCGATTGCGGCCATGGCATCATGCTTTTCTGTAAGCCCAAATTGAAGCCCCTTGCCATCGCCGCCAGAATTACCATGATTGCGAAGATCGACAACCACGACGCCAACGCCTCTATCCACCATGGCACGGTAGAAATTGAACGAGTCAAAAAATTTGCTATAGCGATTTGAGCCGCCACCATGGATAAAGACAAGCGTGGCTCGTGCCTGTTCTGCCGGCATCCACCAACCGGCCAACGTGATATCTGCATCCGTCGGCGAGGTGACAAAGTTCTCAAAGATCAAACCGACATCGGCGGGACTATTGGTAACCGGGTTTAGCGGCCTGAAAATAGCCTCCTTCGGCACTGAAACCAATGTGACATAACTGCACATCACTATCACAAGTATAGCTGCAGCCCACCAAATTTTTCTTTTCATTGGATAACTACACATCCATTGATTTATGCACCAATCGCCACAACAATCCAGGAAACCAGTGGCGGAATCGCGTATATAGCGCTGAATTACCCGGACGCACCACCCATTTTCCATCCTCAATGCCTGTCTCTATAGCGTCGATTATCATTTTCGGGGTGGCCATTCGACCCTCGGCACGATCCTTGATAAGGGCCGCAGGACCGTGATCAACGGCCTGATCCATTAGAGGAGTATCTACCGCCGGTGGACAGACCAGAACCATCCGCACCGGTCCATCTCTATTCTCGTGGTAAAGGATTTCCGCGTACATATTTGTTGCAGCCTTGGAGGCACAATAAGCGCCCAGGGTAAGAGACGGAATATCGCCAGCCATAGAGCCAAACATGATGACATCGCCACTCCCTCTGGCTTGCATGAGCGGCATGATGGTCTGCACCATATTAACGGTGCCACCATAATTGATGGCCATCATCTTATTGACGTCCACGGCACTGGATTGCATCAGCGGGATAGCTGGCATGATTGCGGCGCAGTGCGTGAGGCGATCGATGGGACCAAGTTCACTTTCAATACGTGTAACCAGTGCTTGTACGGATTCCAGATTGCTTACATCACAGCTATACGAAGATATCAGTTCATTTTCAGCAGCCGTACTCGCTAGCGCCTTCTCGTTCAGGTCGACAATCGCCACTCTTGCGCCGGAACCTGCCAACTGGAGTGCAGCCTCCCGACCCATGCCGCTCGCGCCACCCGTTACCAATGCTACCTTACCGTGAAATGCCATCTAATCTCTCTCCTAATCATCAATAATACTGGGCTGGGGAATTGGCAGAATACGCTTCACATTCTCAATAGGCACAATAGCGGCCTGATCTGCTTTTTGGTCGTAAGTAATAATGTAATTCAGCGTTGAACCAATGAGTAAAACTGGCGCCGGCTTTCCATTCTCGGAGCCCGTATACATATAGATTTCATTACCGAACCCAGAGCGAATCTGATCGCTTTTCCAATCCGCGTAGATAGTGACAAACATCCACGTGTACAAAACAAAGGATATAACAATGGTGAAAGCGACAGCCAGGAGCGTACGTGGTGTATAGCAAACCATCAGCAGAAAACTACGCTTGAAACTGGCGGGCTCGCTTCGCCAGCGAACTTGAACGTCGTAGGTGAAGCGATAGAGAGCATCTAACCCAAGTCCAACTGCGATTCCGCCGAACAGCAGAATCAGTGAAATCGGCTCTCGAATCCCCGAGATAAGAAAGTCAGAAAAATCGGCTATCTGTAGGATAGGCACATCAAAACCTTCATAAAAAGTCCAGCTGTAGAACACACCCTCCATGGTCAGCAAAATGTAGGCAAGAGAAACGAGAAAGCCAGGATGCACTCGGAACAATCCCAGCAATTCGAGAATCAAATTTTCGCGTTTATAGGGACGCAACATCTTTTAACCTATTTGGGGGAGAGTTGAACGTCGGCGTGACGCTGGGTTTTCAAGAATAATGAAACATTGTAGGGGTATCGGGTAGGTATCGACAACTTAAGCATCAAAATTTGGAAAATACAGGCTCTGGTTGTCATGTAGATGACACCTAAACACGTGGAAGTTTACTATGCTGATTGATCATAGTGAGGATACTATTAATGGGCCAGATGCTCGATTTGTCCGCGAGTCTGGCCGGTCTGGCAGCCCTACTGGCACCTGTAGCCTACGGCGTCTCGGACTCTGGGAATCCACACCTTGGTTCCACCCCAACCATGCAGAAGCAGCAAGCCCGGCAAATTTTCTCCGGCTGAAATTGTGGTGGGCTTGAAAACATTCTCACGCAGATGTACGCCCTCACTCCAGATCGTCATAGCCTCACGAATGAGGCCCTCTTTAATTTCCTGGGCCACGGAAATCGGCCCGGAAAAGAGTTACAGTAAGATAAACAACGACTGCAATAGCAGCTGTACAGCGGCCCAACTATTTTGCATTCTTGACGACCTTCGAAAATGGGACTGTCAGCGGCGCGTAGAAGATATTTACACCGGCTCTATTTAGTCTATCAGCAAAACATAGTTTGGTGCCAAGCTGCCCTATATTGCTCAGTGGAGAGACAACCCGAGCAAGCCTACAGAAGACTGTGACGACTTTGTTTTCGGACCAGGGTTTCGAAGGTGTATCAGTACACGACACCGAAAATGTCGCCAATGTGCACAGAGGCTTGCTGACCTATCACTTTGAGAGCAAAGAGGCACTCTGGAAGCAGGTCGTCGATACCGTGTTTACCATTATTAAAGGCGTACTCGATCAGCGAAGGGAAATTCTCCAGGATATGGCGTCCAGAGCCAGATTTGATTTGATTATCAGATGCTATGTCCGATTTTTCGCCAGCCACCCAGAAATCAACAAGCTGATAAGCCAGGAGGCGCGCCAGCAAAGTTAGAGAATTGAATACCTTGTGGAAACTCACATAAAACCCTCCAGTATCTGGATGGAAAGCCTAGTAGGGGATGCGCTGGGACTGGAGCGCAACGCCTTGGTACACTGGTATTACATTATGGCAAGTGCCAGCTCCACCATTTTCGCCTTCGCGCCCGAATGTTAATGGCTGTTTGAGGTTAACTCACTAGAAGGTGATCGGAACTATCGACAATGGTCTCGAGCACGACTGCTGCCAGGTCATCCGGCGCTGTGCTCCCCAATACGTCCATCAACTGCTCTAACCGCAGCCGCTCGTCCTCGGATTCGCGAGTGGATTTAACCAGATGGGTGGGTTGCGGCTCCCGATCGAGAAAAAGCTTTCCAGATACCTTACCGGCCTCCGTAGCATTCGCAAGCCACACTATCGTATCCGCCCCCTGTTCTGGTGTGCGTAAAATAGATTTGGTCAGACGGTAGAAAGCCGGCAAGGAAGACTCAACACCCGGCGTATCGGCCCAACCTGGATGCATACTATTAACGACTACGCCCTCTTCAGACCAGGACTGAGCCCACTGCTCTGTTAAAACTACCAGCGCCCGTTTCGCTAAGGCATAGGCTGAAGCACCTTTATACGGTAGTGCGCTACTGTGCAGCGCATCTACTTCCAGACGCTGACTGTACATCCCTCCGGAGACGACATTTATCACCCTGGATCCACGTCCAAGCAAAGGCTTGATGCCGTTAACCAAGCGATAGGGCGAAAGCAATAACAGCGCAAAGCTTTGTTCCAGCCCCTCCTCAGTCTCCCGGCGCTGATTGAATAGGGCCCCGGCATTATTGATGATGACGTCAATCGGTACGTTCTTTTCCAACAAACTTGCCACGAGCGCATCGACATCGGCCATCAAACTCAGATCAGCTAGCTCAAAGCTAATATGCGGATTACCAGTATCCTCCTTAAGTTTTTGAACGAGGTCGGCTGCTTTTTCCTGATTTCTGGCCACAAGAACCAGATTGGCACCCATCGACGCGAGCTGATGGGCAGTTGCCAAGCCAAGCCCTGCTGTGGCTCCGGTTAATACAACATGCTTTCCCGCCAGGTTCGCCGATACTGGACTCCAGCGACGCGCTCCACGTCGATAGCCACTTCGACTGAAACGCGCAACACCAGGCAATATGAGCTTGTTAGCCACAATGGTTCCAACTGACAACTCGGGTGTAGCGAAATTATCGTCCAGCGCTTGCTTCAATCCATCCTGTATCGACGATTTCCCCATGCGCTGGAGGCTCGGCTCCATGTACTTGCCAAGTCGCGATAGCAGCGCGCTGAACTGGAATTTGGCGTTATAGGTGACTGTTGAGCCCATATCCGTAGCACGAATAGAAATTGTGTCTACCACGGTAAACAGACCACAGCGCCCGGTGAGAACAATCAAACTATCTTCCACCAAGTGGTCAATGGTGTAGGCAAGTGTTATCGACCCTACCGGCAGGGCACACACCACGCGAAATGTGGTTCCCTGGGCAATCGGGCCATCCGAGGTTTTCTCAGCTTCAATCGCCGTAGAGTCCCACTGAGAGCATGAGGCAAAATTCTTGAGATAGTCATATACATCTGTAGGGGTACGTTCGACCGAGATTGTTTCTTCAAGCTGAATCATTGTTTTTCCATTCGTGTGGGGTACTGATCGTGAGTACTTAGTACGGCAATGGGGCTGAAAGCGATCACTCTTCTTCAATACATTAATCCGATAGAGGGTTTGGTGCGTAATACTAATGACGACCAAATTAAGGCTGGAAATATGGAACTAACAAATTTCGACGGTGCGGCCATCGTAACCCAAGCCATTAGCGCCGAAGCACGGATGGTCCGGAATGCCTTGGTCGCCGAGGGCCTGGAGACACCTCTACTGCCTAACAAATTATCTCGCGATGAAAAATACCAACGTTTGCGCTCAGCCTTTGAAGATGTGCTGAACACACTAGAGCTCGACCTGACCGACGATAGCCTGCGAGAAACGCCCGAGAGGATAGCGAGAATGTACGTCGATGAAATCTTCAGCGGTCTCGACTACACGCGATTTCCCAAGATTAGCGTCATCGAAAACAAAATGCGCCTCGACGAGATGGTGGTAGTCGATGATATCGGGGTTACGAGCACTTGCGAGCACCATTTCGTGACGATAGATGGGTCTGCGCGGGTTGCCTATATTCCAAAAGACAAAATCATCGGTTTATCGAAAATCAATCGCGTGGTTCGTTTCTTCGCTCAACGCCCCCAGGTCCAGGAGAGAATGACAAAGCAAATTCTACTGACGCTGCAAACCTTGCTGGAAACAGACGATGTGGCTGTCACAGTTGACGCAGCACATTACTGTGTTAAGGCGCGCGGAGTAATGGACGCCAGCAGCAGAACCAGAACAATAGCTCTAGGAGGTGAATTCAAATTGAATTCCCGATCAAGAGATGAATTTATGCGATGAGTGCATCGAGCAAAGGAACGTTCACTGAACGTCTTGCCGGTATTCATAGCTAATAAGTACGTTTTGCAGGACGCCTTCTTCGTCCCTGATATTGCTAACGCCCCGGTAACTCAAAAGTTGCCTCCCGGCGCGGTCGTAGGCCAGCAATATGGGATCCAAAAATAGTCCAACGAACCAGCTCTTCCCCTCCACTCGAACGCATAGCTGATCAATAGCGCAGACGACCGTTGCGTCTGCCACTGCAGTCATAAGCAGCGCGCGTTTACTGTCTGCCGGTAAGAACGAAAACTCCATCTGCTCGCCACGCACCAACTCTTCCCAGCTTGAGCGTACAAAGTTGTCAAAGCCTGCATCAATTACGGCTGCATCGCTTGTATGTGGCCCCACTTCGACGGTATATCCTTTGCGCTTATCTTCAAACCAGACTGACGGTGCATAAGCGCTCTCTGCGTAATCCAGCTTCTTTTCTGCAAAAATTGATCCCTCACTATTTTCATAGCGGATGTGACACGTTTTCTTCAGAGGTTGGCACTGGTGGATTTCGCGATAAAGAAATGTACCGGAATCCAAGCGCTTGGCCAAACCTATCACCGCCTCTGCACCGGCCAGGCCGGGCAGACTTAGGGCGACAGAAAGTCCTGCACGCAACCATGAGCTATTCATGATTTCCCGACGGTCTGGCGCCCGGTTCTTCTGGCAATATACAGCAGGATCGGGAAAATTCCCGCCCAACATAGTGCAACGATCACTGGTCCGAGGATGCTGTCGGAAAATCCTATGGGGGAAAGAGCAGTGCCAGCAGAGTAGCTGAGCAATGCACCGATAAGCCCTGCCCCACTTGCTATCCAGAGTTTGCTTTGCAAGCTCTGAAAGGCGTGGCAGAGGGTAGTCGCAAAAATACACCATAAACACGAGAACCAGAATGGTGCCAAAGCCGCGGCGTCATCGACAACAAATAGTTGAAGATAAAAAGCTAGCTGATCAAGAAATGTTCCCGCCGCGAAGATGCCGGCGATCATCAGGAACTCTCTTCGACTGGCCGAGCAAATTATCTGGTGTAATGCCAAATGAACAACCAGTGTAGCGAGAGCCCACAAATTGTCGTGCTGGCTTACGATCAAGAACCAACTGATATTAAACAACAAGCCGTTTGAAATTAGTCGCCACATCTCTTGTTTAACTCGGCTCG
>JBLHKV010000129.1:0-10592 GCA_047618115.1 Halieaceae bacterium
AAGCAGACCACCAAACCCGGAGGCCGAGGCGAGTATTGCCAGACCATTTGCACCACCGTTTAGCATTACATCGGCGATGCTGGGGAGCAGGTCGAAGTAAGGTCGCAGTAAAAATGAAGCGGTTATGCCGAGCAGTAGTACCGGAGCAAGCGCCGGGTGGCTCATGGCGTAGCGCAGTCCGGCTGAAATCTCCGCGAGGATCGGTCCGCGGTTAGCCTTGACGGGGGTGGGCTCGAATGTCACGCCCCGGTGCAGGGTCACTACGAAGGTAAGAAACCCGAAAATCCCAATGGCGAACACTGCCGCTACCCCCCAGAAGCTGATAACCAGACCGCCCAGCGCCGGTCCGATGATTCGGGCGAGATGAAATATTGTGGCATTGATGGAAATGGCGGTCCCCAGGTGTTCGCGGTTGTTGCCTATTAGATTGTTCACCATGGACATTCCAACCGGCTGCGAGAATGCAGAGGAGGAGGCTTTTGCCATTACCAGCGCGATTAAAAGGTAAATATTGATGGAATCAGTGGCAATGGTGGCAAATAACAGCGCGCTCCACACCATAGACAAGATATGGCAGCGTTTGAGCAGGCCCAGGGGGTTTATGCGGTCCGCCCACGCACCGGCGATGGGTGTTACGATAATACCGATGAGCATTTCGCAGGCAGCGAGAGTTCCCAGCCATAGCTCGGAGTGAGTTAATTCCCAGGCCAGCCAACCGTACCCGATGCGTTCCATCCACATCGCGGAAATCATAACGAGTCGCCCAGCCGAATAATTGCGGTAGCTGGTGTGGCTTAACACGTCGCGCAAAAGTTTGAATTGGTGGTTTTGCAATTGTCCTCCGACTAGCGAACTAGTGTACCGCACCGAAGAGCTGGGTCGAGGATTGTGGTATCCTTGCCGCCGATTTTTTTGTAGCAATTAAGGAAGCCAGCATGTCGATAAAATGCATCATCGTTCCGGTGACTGCCTACCAACAAAATTGCTCGATATTAAAGTGCGAGGAAACAGGTCGTGGAGCGATTGTTGATCCCGGGGGCGATATCGATAAGATCAACCAGGCGATTGAGCAAATTGGTGCGGATATCGAAAAGATCCTGATTACTCACGGTCATATGGATCACTGTGCCGCTACACTGGAGTTGAGCCAGAGCATGGGCATTCCGGTGGAAGGGCCGCACAAAGATGACGATTTTTGGATTTCCCAGTTACCCGAGGTATGTAAAATGTCCGGTTTCCCAATTGCACAGCCTTTTGTGCCCGATCGGTGGCTAGAGCAAGGTGATACCGTTACGGTGGGCAAGCAAGTATTGGAGGTATATCACTGCCCGGGGCATACGCCGGGACATGTGATATTTTTTCATCGTGAAAGGCAGTTGGCTATCGTCGGCGACGTGATCTTTCAGGGGTCGATTGGGCGCACTGACTTTCCTCGTGGAGACCACGCAACCCTCATCCGTTCTATTCGGGAGAATCTGTTTCCACTGGGCGACGAGGTCACTTTTCTGCCCGGACACGGCCCAACCTCAACTTTCGGGCACGAAAGGCAAACCAATCCCTTTGTATCCGACGCTCGCTATGGATAGCGGTGGTTTGGATGACGAGGCACTGCGCAATGAATTTTGTGGGCAGACCGCCCGATTGAATTGGGAGGAGCTACAAACTTACTATGCCCGTGGGCTGGTCGTCGAGGTTAACTCCACGCTGGACGTGATCGATGTCGCCGTGCAGTTAACCCGGGACAACGTCGGGCAGTTTGAACAGTGGATTGCGTCCGGACAGGTCGTGCGGGTGACAGATGACACCGCGCAGCTTTGGTTTGATGACAATGTTGAGCTATGGACACTGGTTGCGCCACCCTGGATTCTAGTGCAACTTACTTCACAACCTTGATCCACTCGCCGGGTTTCGGTTCGCCGCTGGGATAGTAGCCATTGATCAATCGCAGCTGGGCTTCTGCGTCCCCGCCGACCCGACTGCGTTTGGCCAGTTTGGCAAAGGTGGTGCCCGGTTCTGCCTGTATAAAGGTAATAGAGGGCCCTTCTTTTGTACTGCCCCGTTCCCCGGACTTCATGGGCCGAAAGCTCTCAATCAGGTCCATGAACTTCTGATCGTACTCGGCTTTGTCTTGCTTCGCACTTGCCTTGGTTTCGAAAAGGTACGCGAGGCCGCCATAGTAGAGCACGGCTACCCGGTTCTCATCTCCCGCGCTTGGGTGAGTTACACCGGTGTGACCCTGCAGGCGATACTGCGCAAGCGGTGCCGACTGCAGTAAACGGGCGGCATCCATGTGTTTGCTAAGGAAGTCCCTGGGCTCGACTTCTTTTTCGCGGCGTAGAATACTGATTTTAACGCTGGCATCACCCTCGGCATCGGAAGCTGTGATGGACTTCGACGTAGCGTCCACCTTCCACTCCTCGGGATACGCGAAGGTGAAGGCTAATTTATTGTGGTAATAACGGTTTTCCTCGCGCTCCGGTTTGTTGGCTACTCTACCCCACGCAATGCCCTCGATATGTGCCCTGAACTCCTCGGGGTTAGTATCTGCCGATGGCATCTCACCGAGTTCCTTGGCGGCGTTGACCACTGTTTTTAATCGCGCATCGTTACGCGGGTGTGTGGCGAACACGCCATGGTAGGAGGCCGTTTTCCTGCCGGAGGCCTTGGCTTTGATCTTATTGTACTGCTCATGATTTTTAAGAATACCGATGACATCGATCATAGCGTCGGTATCGTAGCCGGTAGTGTACAAATATTCAGCACCAAACCTGTCTGCCTCGAGCTCATGTTCCCTGCCGTAGCCACGGTTCAAGGCGGTGCCTGCCGTACTGGTCGTGTTGGCGACATCGGCATTGCGTGTGGCTATGTAGGCGAGTGTGGAGAACAGTTTATTTGCCGCTTGTGCGGTTTGTTGGCGCAGTGAGTGCCGCGCCGTGACATGACCTATTTCGTGACCTAGCACCGCTGCCAGCTGAGCTTCATTTTCCAGATAGGCCAGCAACCCCCGATTGATGTAAATATACCCTCCGGGCAGTGCGAAGGCGTTGATGTTTTCATCGTTGATAACTGTGAACGTATAGTCGAGATTTGCTCTGTGTGAGTTTTCTTCGAGTCGGTTGCCGACCTTCTGTACATAGGCCTGTAATTCCTTATTGTCGTAGGCCGCTCCTTTGGCCATTAGCTCCTCGTGCATTTTTTTGCCTTTTGCGATTTCCTGACTTTCAGACATAAGCACAAAATCGGCCCCACCGGTGGCCGGGTTAGAGGCGCAACCTGCCAGATAGGCTGGAATCAAGAGACCGATAAGAAGGAGATTGTAAGGACGCATAATAAGGGTTCCCTGGGTTGGTGCCTCAGCCTGGCGCTGAGGGTGTCAGGTACTGGAGCAGTTGTTGTCCCAGACTGGCGCAAGCTGTGCTTTGCACCGGTGCGATGATGGGTATGGGTATCACGAATGCCGGCATATACGATTGACCGCTAGCCTCGGCGTTCATTCTTCCAACCTGGCTGAGGTCATCGTAATTCCAAATGGTAGCTTCGTAGTTGGCGTCATCCTTCCACGAACCGAAGCCGAAGCAGCCACCCCCGGCGGCCGATATTGCACAGGTCACCGAGCCGACGGTTCCCGTGGTCTCTGTGGATCCGTCGATCCAGATGATGTAGCGCATCTTCATATCCTGGATCGCACTCATAACCTTTGGTTGCTTGAGCAGGTTTTCGAGGTTACTGACCTGCATTGGTGCCGTGCGGGGTTCAAACCAAGGGTATAAACCGTCGACAAATTCGGGTTCTGAGATCACTTTAATACCATTTCGTCCGGAAGCTATCTCGCGACCGACGCACTGTATAAAATCGGGTTCGGTTTCGTAGTCGCTACTGTGCCGGCGACCGAGCACTACCACGGCTTTATCACCGAGTGCGACGCTTGGTTCCATAACCATTTCATCCACTGTCGTGGTGACACACGCAACCTGAAAAAGGGCAAGGGTCAGACACAGGGGCAGTTTGTTCAAGGTGACTCTCCTGCGGATTCGGTGTCCAGATTTTCCTCCAGCCATAATTTGACCTCGGGTACGCGTGCAAAGTTCAGTGCAAAATTTGCTCCGGCGTCACGTAACGCCACAATAGTAGCAGCGTTGATACCAGCATCACCGGACTGAAAAAAGGCTGTGGGTGTTTTTCCATAGGACGACATGATCCAGTCGGCCACAGGTTCGCCTTGCCGGTCGAACAGTTTCAACCGATAGCGCATCCATATTTCAAAGACATTAATCTTTGTATGGTTGGGTATCGCGTGCTGGAAATCATCGACTTCTGGCACCAGTATCAGATCGACATCGTCGCGCTCCGACGGAGAATAATCGGGGAGGACAACCACTTTTTCGAACATGGAGGAGAGCAGGTTATTAAACATGGTGACCTGAATATCGCCGGTATTCATAATCAGCTTGGCCTCCTGCATACCCTTTGGCTTGTACTCGTAGCGGTGCTGGATGAATATGTCGTCGTAGTAGACACCCAAGGTGAGGGGCAGCGTGTTGACCAGGGGCGCGGGGAAGTTGCCTTCAACGGTTATAGTATTGGTACCACAGCCATACAAGGTGAGCACTACCACGCCCAGCATCAGTTGGCGGCGAAATTGAATTGTGCTAGCGAAAATCTTCAAGACCAACGAAAGTACCTCCATTGCGGTGGGTTAGTTCGCGCATGAGTGTGGCAAATCGTATCCCGGTCACCTGCAGATGGCGGGGACGGGAGAATTGCACTGGGAACCCGACGGCGTGTATCCGCACCAGTCTCTCCCCAGTGTTGGTTTCGCGGTTGATTTTGTCAACTGTGTCTATTACCTGCTCAATCGAGTCGCCGGTAAACTCATCGCCAAACACAAATACGCTGATTTTCTTATCGGGTGCGTAAAAGGTACGTATCGCCCGGGTTATCCCTTCCACTGGGCTACTGTTGGAGAAAACGTTCCAGGTGCGCAGTCGATCCATGATGACCTTGCGCCGACCGGGTGTGTCGGGTATCCACTCACCAACATAGCGGGAAAACATGTAATTCCCCATGTCGTTCATCACCTGTATACCCTTGACCTTGGGGTAGATGTCGAGCGTGGCGCGGAACTCTTTCATCATTCTGTCCCAGGCGTAGCCGAACATACTTCCCGATGTGTCGATGACGAAAATGATGTATTCGCTGTCGACAGGTATGCCGCCAATCAGGTCGTTGACCCTATTGTTTTGTTGGCCGAGCAGGCGGTCCATTTCCTCGGTCATGCTTTGCCGTGCGATAGCCAATTCTCGGGTTACTTCGCTGTTGGCGGCTGTTGTGGTGTTTAAACTCTGGTACCTGCCTTTGGCAGCATTTGCTCGGCCCTTGAGAATAGCTATGCGTTCTTCAAACGTGGAGAGCTGTTCGTGCTTGGCATTGAGGTCGCGATTTAGAATGCGGGTTTCGCCACGAATTGTAAACAACTGCTCTTGCAGTGCTGCCAGGCGGCCTTCGTGTTGTATGGTCGACGCCTCTATGATTTGCGGCTCGACGGTTTTGGTAATCATAAGCAGTAAGATAATGGCGCCAAAGCCACAGCATATGACGTCCAGGAAGGAGATGCTGAACTCTTCAATGCCCCGTCGTTTTCTCATGGCCAGTCCTTGGACGGGCTCATAAACGCACCCCCTGTCTGCTGGGCCAATAGCCAGAACGCCGAGGCGGCCATAGGGTCGCCCTCCATGGGCGCCAGAATGACGTTAACAGGAATATTGTTGGGTAGTTGAGTTACCGCGCGCTCAAACAGACGTAGTCGGTCTTCCGCGTCGATAGTGGGCTTGCGCGGGCGGGCGGCTCCCTGGGTTGGCAGGCCATCGGTAATCAGAAAAATATTGTCCGGCAGTGGCGAGAAGTCCAGTATATCCAGGAACAGGGTTTCCAGGCTGGTACCGCCAGCGGGCACGACCTTTTGCAGCGCTTCGACCGCGCGATCGAGTTGGTCGCGGTCCTCCACCTTCAGCCAGCTACCCTCGGTGCCAGGTATGGTGGTTTTTGCCTCGGTATTGAAGGTCATAATCTGGTAGCGGCTTGATAGCGGCAGCTGCGCTGTGAGCCAGTTAACGGTGGCTACCGAACGTTTCCATTTGGCCGACTTTAACTTGATGCTATCGTCCATATTGCGCATACGGATGACGTTGACGATATTGGGCGCCAACATGCTTGCGGAGGCGTCCAGCAGGATCAGTATATTGCTACCGCCGAGGTTCAAGCCTGTCAGGTACTGGCGGTTGCCGTCCCCGATAAACCGGCGGGCGCTCAAGCCGTTTTCTGCGTCGCTGGCTACCCGCAGACTTTCCAATTCCTGTTGTAGACGCAGGATTTCTGCCTGTAATTGTTCGAGGTCGCTCTTCGAGGATACGCCTTCTGATTCCAGTGCTGCCAACAACGATTGATAATTTACTATCTCGTCCGTGATTCGAGCGGCAAGGCCCCTCGCCTCGACAATTTGAAGGTCGACGACAGACAATGTGTTACGCAGGCGCACCATATTTTCCTGACCGCTCACAACGTCTTCCGCGATGAGGTTTACCTCCGAAAGCAGGTCCTCGTTGCGACGGTCGGATTCCTGTTCAATAGAGTGGTCAATAATAAGAAAAACCAAAATTACGGCACCGAAACCGCAGGACATAATGTCCAGGAAGCTGAGGTTAAAGGTAGTGAAGGCGCGTTTACGTGCCATCGGGTCCTCGTACTGAGATCAGTTGTAATACTTCGCCAGAATCTCCCAGCATGATCAGGTCGCCGCGGTGGAGGCGTTGACCGGTCACGGCCGGGTTGCCATTGACGCTGACAACGTCTCCCGGCGCCACATTGACGCTGACTTGGCCGCCGGCCCCAGTGATCGCCAGGCTGGTCTCTGAATGCAGCGGGACGCCGGATTCCTTAACAGTTCCATTGCCGGAGAGTGGGTATGCGCTGTGTTTAAACAGAAGGTGGGTTGCTGTGTTGTCTGGGGTTGCCAAAGCTTGAGGGGCGGGTGCGGCTGGCTCTGCTACGATAGGTGCCGGGCCGGCATCTGCTGACCGCAGGCTGGCGGGGAGGGTGGTGACAAATTCCAGTGCATCGGTATCCTGAACAAGGTCTTCGCGGTGTTCGAGCACGCTCCTGGCGGCCGAGTTCAGCGCTATATATCGCAGGGGATCGAATAAAGCATTAATGCCGGGCAGCCGAGCGAGGTCTTCGCCAAGCAATAACACCGATGAATTTTTATTCAGCGCGTCGGCAATACGCTGAAAACTGTCTGCACAACTTGTTGCCATATGCTCTGCATTTAATCTGGCGGTATATCCGGCAAGCTCAATTTTTACCTGTGATTCAGCGCGGAGATTGTCGAGTATGGTCGGAAGTTCATCGAATAACTGTTGTTCGACGCTCGCCTTGTGACGCGGGTCAAATCGGGTTTCCTCGATAAACGCAACTGCGATAGCGCTCGCCAGGCGTTCCTTGATTGCGATAAGACCCAAACCAGGGATTACGCTGACTTCCCCTCTAGAAACCTCCCCGCCTTGGTTGTGCAGTTGAGTTGCCACTGCCTTGTGCAGGTGAAGCTCCAGCAACATGCTGTCGCCCGGTGGTGCCTCGGCGGCGGCGCTTGCTATTGCGCCGTCGACGAGCGCAACAGCCCGGAATGGGCTCTCTTTGATAATTCCGAGCAACAGGGCCAGTTGCTCGCGCCTGAAGCCGCCGGGTACTACTGCAATAGTATCGCCGCCGCACCCAGATTGGGAGGCAATATCTAGCAGGTGTGCGTGGGCAAGGTCGGCGAAATGGCGCTTGCCGCCAAAGTCGGCCTTGAGCGGGTCCAAACTCAACTCCGACCAATAGCGGTGTTCTACTTCCCGTGGACGTAAGCGGGCCTGGGCCATGGCGGGCTCACCAAAAACCAGCTGGCCAGCCTGAAGCAGAGCATAGCCGGGACTGCTATGGACCAACTCTTCATCGCGCCACAGACGCAGGCCGGTATCGGCGAGTTCCAGAACATTGATGCTCATAGATCAGGACCTCACCGACAGATTACGCAATAGCTTTTGATCGCAGTAGCGCTGGCAGTCCAACACCAGTCGCTCTTGACTGAGCTGTAGTTGGTGCAGACAAAACATGATGATGATACTGAGAATAAGCGCCACAAAGGTTGAGTTGAAGGCCACGCCAAGGCTAACCGTCACTCCGGATATGTCACCTTCCACTGCCTTATAGGCTTGTCCGAGTGCCTCGCCAATCCCGCGGACGGTGCCGATAAACCCGATCGAGGGAATCGCCCAGGCAATATATCTCACCATGGAAAGCTCTGAATCAAGCCGGTCCGATTCGCCCTCACACTGCTCTTTTACTGTGGTCGATACATCCTGAATATTGCCGGTAGTGCCGAAGCGTTGCAGTGCAGCGATTAGCGTGCGCGGCAGTAAATAGCCCTTCGCCTCTCCGTCCAGGGCCTCCAGGGGCCTACTGAACTCGCGACTGTCCTCCGGTAAAATACTGGTACCCTCGGCAACCTCGAGCAGGGGTTGGTCAAACAACTCGCGTTCGCGCCAGGTCTGGCGCCCTTTGTATCCGATGATCGAAAGCGCCCAGATCAATAATATGAAACACGACTCCTGTTCGTAGTCTTTAACGACCACGAATAACGAGCGCTCAGGTACAAACTGCTCCCCCGAAGCTTGTCGGGCCAGCTCTTGTTCCAGCATTGCATCGGCATTTGGTCGAACAATACCAACGTATATTGCATGCACCAAAATAAGTGAAATCAGCATAGAGAACAGCTGAAAAAGAAATTCTGAGTTTTGCTTTTGCTTCATCTTGTTATCCTGTTGACCGGATCAATGTTAGATGTCGACCGGAAATGACACGCCCAGATCCTGGGAAATATTCTCAGAGGGTCGGTACGTACCCAACGGCGCCGGTGCGTCGTTAGCCTCTTCCTCATTTTCTTTCGCGGATTCCACCGCTGGGGTTGCCGCCTCTTCTGCCGTTGCCTCCTCGACCGCAGCATCTGGCGCTGCGGGTTGGGGCTCCTGAGCCAGACAGAGGCTTGTGCTTAGTGCCATCAATAGCACCAGACCTTTTGGCAGTACTCTCATTGTCTCTCCTCCGCGTAGCGAGCCAGTCGAAAGCCCACATCATCGCGACCTTCGCTACCGTAGTCCCGGTAAGACAGCCGTAGCTCGGTGACCGTGCCATGGGCCCAACTGGCGCCGCGAATCACTCTGCTATCGCCGGTTGAAGGACCCGTCGGGTCCCTTTCGATGACACCGCTACTGGCTATTACGCCGTAATAATCGTTCATCCACTCTGCGACATTGCCCCCCATATCGTACAAACCGCGTAGATTGGCACCGAAGGAGCCCACCGGAGCGGTGGTAATAAAACCGTCGTCATAGTTGGAAATGGTTCTGCCGGTGATATATGAACTACTGGCATCGGCATAATTACCCGCGTCATCACCCGGGGGCAAATTGTCTCCCCATGGGTATTTCAGCAGCTTCGCTCCGCCGGTTCGAGCCGCCCACGCCCACTCGGCCTCGGTGGGCATTCGGTATCCCGTCGATGCTGCGTTGACGCCGACGACGACTTCATTCTCGATTCGGTAGTACGGAGGGAACTTATCTTTAATGCTCAGCCAATTACAAAAAGCGGCAGCCTGTTCCCAGGATATGAAGACCACTGGCTGCCGATCACCGTCCAGGGAGTCACCTTCAACCTGTCCTGCTGTAAAGTCTTTCTGGAAGTTCCGAAAGTCTGCGTTTGTCACTTCATACAGGCCCAGATAGAACATGCGAGTAAGCTCCACGGGACGCAAAACCTCATTGGAACGTCTCCCTGGCTCGCGTCTCGAGGCGCCCATAGTCAATCCATTGGGTGTAAACAGCTTTAGTTTCGATCCAATCGAACTTTGCTGGATGGCGGGCAGATCGGCAATGCGGGCATCGCTCTCGGTTATGAGTGCAATCGACAAGGCTTGTTCAAACCCAGGCCGAGGGGTGATGCGCTGGCGGTAGCTGCGATAACCGGAGCGGCGCACTTCGAGAACCTGCTCGAAGGCGGGAATTTCTATTGTTTGTGAGGAGCTGCCATAGCTCTTGCCGTTAATAATTAGCTCCGCGTCTGCCGGTGACATGGCGACGCGCAGGCGGCCCAGTTGGGCGGCAAGGCGCAAGTTGAGAGATTTTTCCTCGTCGGCCTCAACTCGTATGCTTGTGTTGCGGGTTTTGTAGCCAGGCTTATACACCGCAACTCGGTGACTTCGTTTTGGTCGCAATGCAATGCGGGTAGGCGTTTGTCCCCGGAACTCACCGTCGATGGTGACGTTGGCGCCGCTTGGTGAACTAAGCAGTTGCACCCAGCCATCCGCGGCCAGCAAGGGGAGGGTGCCCAGATCCTGAGGCTCTCCAGCGGTGATGGTCAGGGACTGCTGCCAGCTTTGGTGGTGGATTAACTCGATACCGAGCTCGTGTTTCCCCTGCAATAACTCGATGACAGCAGGGGTGGTGCCACGTATCTCGCCGTCGATAATAATGTTGGCACTTTGTGGCTCGCTGTTGATA
>JBLHKV010000130.1:0-10487 GCA_047618115.1 Halieaceae bacterium
GCCGTTAAGATCATTGAATAAATCGATTTTATTTTGTGCTATCTTGGTTGGGGTATCGTGTTTTCCGGCCCAGAGAGTCCCGTATTTACCCTGGATGCCGCCGATGATGTTGCGCTGAGTCAGGGTCTGACCTTTACAATCCCCATCATCAACGCACATCTCGAATTCAGCTTTATAGATGGCGTACAGACCATCGCTAATTTCTGTTTTTCCCTTAACTCCCATTCTGGACGCATTGCTATTCAGCTCCCACTGATCTTCACCATTGACGACGGAAACGTTAACTTTTCCGTATAGGGATCCATCTAGCGGACCATCTGCCATAAGTAAGCCGGGTGCCGATAGAACCGAGGATGCTGCTAGTACTGCAATCGTATTTTTCATTGGATAGCTTCCTATAGTTGCAAATATCTGTGAGCGTTGATGCGCAGGTCGATAGGTGGATGCATTTTGTCGAACTAATATGACGAATTCATGACAGTACTTTATATTTTTATGCCGTTTAGGGTGCACATCAATACGTAGCGCTGTCTTAATTCAGTTAAAAAATCTCCTACATTGTCATTTTTCTGTCATATCTTCGCTTTAGGATTACCCAGGTTGAATTTGAAGCTCGTCGATTCAGCGCGAAATCCAAACGATGACAGGAGATACAAAGATCATGGGAAGCAGAAATAAAGTTCGAGTTTTGTTAGCTGCAGCGACTGTGCTATTCACGCCTGTGGGTTGGGCACGAGATGGTCTGGCTGTTGTTGGTTCCTCCACGGTATATCCTTTTGCCACAGTGGTAGCAGAGCGTTATGGCCGAGCCAGCGGCAAGCCTACACCCAAGATTGAGTCTACTGGATCCGGTGGGGGGTTTAAGTTGTTTTGTGCCGGTGTTGGTACTTCTCACCCCGATATTACTAATTCATCCCGGAGGATAAAGCGCTCTGAGTGGAACAACTGTCAGGCGAACGGGGTTGCTGAAGTCGTCGAGGTACTAATAGGTTACGATGGAATAGTATTGGCCAATTCCAAGATGACTGCTCCAATCAATCTAACCAGGCGCGATATCTGGTTGGCTCTGGCTGCTCGGATACCGGGTGAAGTAGATGGAGAGTTGATCGCAAATCCGAATAATACCTGGAAGGACGTCAATTCTGCTCTTCCCGATACGAAAATCGAGGTGTTGGGGCCGCCGCCGACATCCGGTACGCGCGATGCTTTTTCCGAGCTTGCTTTGGAGGGAGGGTGCGGTAGCATAGCGTGGATAAAAGCACTCAAGAAAACCGATAGTAGTCGCTATAAGGAGATCTGCCATAGCGTTCGAGAAGACGGTCGCTATATCGAGTCGGGTGAAAACGATAACCTTATTGTACAAAAGTTGGAGGCCAATCCAGCCTCGCTGGGCGTATTTGGCTTCAGCTTTCTAGATCAAAATGAGGACAAAGTGCATGGCTCTAAAATTGAGGGCGTTGCGCCCAGCTTCGAATCTATCGCCGACAAGTCTTATCCGATTTCCAGGCCTTTGTACTTCTATGTGAAAAAAGCTCACGTTGGTGTCGTGCCAGGGATAGAGGGCTATCTCGCTGAATTCATCAGCGAAAAGGCATGGGGTATGGATGGCTATCTAGCCGAGAAGGGGATGATTCCATTGCCGGATGAAGAGCGCTTGCAAGTAGGAAACGCTGTTAGAACACTAAAAGCCATGACTGGCGATGAGTCGCTATAATGATGAGACTGTCAATCGATGCAAGTTGATACCGCTGCCCTTCTAGTCTTGAGCCTGGGTGTCTGCGCCTTTTATATGGGTCGTGGACGCGCGCTGTCCACGGCCCGCCAGTTAGGAGGTATCAGGCACCTTAACTCCCTACCTGTGTACTACGGTGCTCAAACGGCGCTTTGGTGTGCACTGCCACCGCTGATCGTCCTGGCGATATGGTTGGTTTTTCGTGAGTCTTTGATCAACACAATGGTTATGAGCGGGCTATCGGAAGCAGTCGTTGCGAACGCATCTGCCTCGCCCCAGCTAACTTTGGCTCGTATCGCGAACGTGGCTGCCGGTGTTCTCGATGCGGGGGCACAGGATGACCACATCGTTGCAGCCGCCACGTCTATGACAGAGCTCCACCGGCGTGGAAATCAGCTGCTGATACTTGTATTGCTGGCTCTTAGTGGTCTGGGGTTTGCATGGGGTTGGCATAAAGTTACCGCCGAGCAGCGGGCTCGAGAGTCTGTTGAAAAATTTATGCAGTGGTCTCTTTTAGCCTGCGCCAGTCTGGCTATTCTTACCACGATAGGCATCTTGTTATCGGTGCTGTTTGAATCGATCCGCTTTTTCGAGGTGGTGTCGATTCAGGAATTTGTATTCGGAACAAATTGGAGTCCACAAACAGCGATTCGCATGGATCAGGTGGGTTCGTCCGGGGCTTTTGGAGCAATACCGTTATTCACTGGTACGCTGCTGATTTCTGCGATCGCCATGGCTGTCGCAGTACCTGTGGGCCTGATGTCTGCAATCTACCTGGCCGAATATGCGGATCGTAAGTTCCGCGATGTCGCTAAACCGCTACTCGAAATACTCGCGGGCATACCTACGGTTGTGTACGGGTTTTTTGCGGCGTTGACGGTAGCGCCTTTCATAAGGGAAATGGGAGAGGCAGCGGGATTATCGGTGAGCTCAGAAAGTGCACTCGCCGCAGGCGGGGTGATGGGAATTATGATCATTCCGTTTATCTCATCACTCGCTGATGATGTGATCACGGCGGTTCCACAATCACTGCGCGATGGTTCGCTGGCGATGGGTGCAACTCGCTCTGAGACCATTCGCAAGGTCGTCATTCCCGCTGCACTTCCCGGTATTGTCGGTGGTATTTTGCTGGCTGTTTCACGGGCCATTGGTGAAACGATGATTGTTGTTATGGCGGCTGGTCTAGCGGCAAGACTGACAGCGAATCCGCTGGAATCGGTTACCACGGTGACGGTGCAGATGGTGACTTTACTGATAGGTGATCAGGAGTTTGACAGCCCTAAGACATTGGCAGCATTTGCCCTGGGTTTGATGCTTTTTGTGACTACCCTAATTTTAAATGTAATTGCACTGCAAGTCGTCAAGCGCTATCGGGAGCAATATGAATAAGTCTATGTCGACTGGAGCCCGGGTTCAGGCCTCACTGAAACGGCGCTACAGAGCCGAGCGCAGATTCGTCTGGTACGGCCGTATTGCGGTTATGTTTGCTCTTTTGTTCGTTGCCATATTATTTACCGATATTATTGGTAAGGGTGCCGGAGCGTTCAGGTTGACGTACATCAAACTGGAAATGAATTACGATCCAGCGGTGATCGGAGTGGCAGATCTTGGCAATGAGGAGTCGTTGGCACTGGGAGATTGGGACGGGCTGATCAAGTCGGCAGTTTTCAGTCGCTTTCCCGAGGTTCAGGGGCGCAAAGCAAAGCGTGCACTCAAAGCGATGGTAAGTTCGGGTGCTGGATACGATATTAAGGATCGACTGGTGGCCACGCCTTCCCTGTTAAATCAGAAAGAAACTCTCTGGCTTTTGGCAGATGACGATATCGATACCTACTATAAATCTTTTCTAGATGGTGAGCCCTACGACGCGCGAATGAATGACAGTCAGTTAGACTGGGTTGCGGCTTTGCATCAGCAGGGTGATATAGAGCTACAATTCAACAAGACGTTCTTTACCCGGGGCGACTCAAGAGAACCTGAGCAGGCGGGTATATGGGGTGCGTTGCTGGGTTCTTTTTTCACTTTGATTATTGTATTTGTGCTTTCTTTCCCTCTTGGGGTCGGTGCGGCTGTCTACCTGGAGGAGTTTGCGCCACGGGGGCGGTGGACAGAATTTATAGAGGTTAATATCAATAATCTCGCAGCCGTCCCATCGATTATCTTTGGCATGTTGGGTCTGGCGGTGTTTATTAATTTTTTTGACGTGCCGCGCTCGATTCCAGTGCTGGGTGGGCTGGTTCTCACACTGATGACCCTACCTACGGTGATTATCACCAGTCGGGCGGCGATAAAATCGGTACCGCCATCGATCCGTGAGGCAGCTATGGGTATGGGGGCTTCGCGTCATCAGGTGGTCTTGCATCATGTATTACCTTTGGCATTGCCGGGCATGTTGACGGGAGCCATTATTGGTATGGCGCAGGCTTTGGGTGAAACTGCACCATTGTTGATGATTGGTATGGTTGCCTTTATCGCAGATATTCCCGGTGGACCCACAGATACAGCCACGGTTCTTCCGGTGCAAATTTTTCTATGGGCTGACAGTCCTGAGCGGGCATTCGTCGAAAAGACCTCAGCGGCAATCATGGTGCTACTCGGCTTCCTCATTGTCATGAACACCTCAGCAGTATTTATCCGTAAACGCCTTGAACGGCGCTGGTAGGAAGAGCATTGAAAAAAACGAATTCAGATGTTAAAACAAAATTGACTGGCGCTACCGATCGGTCTGGAAAGGGCTTTGAC
This sequence comes from Halieaceae bacterium, assembly GCA_047618115.1. Lineage (GTDB taxonomy): Bacteria > Pseudomonadota > Gammaproteobacteria > Pseudomonadales > Halieaceae > CALJGI01. The sequence continues at coordinate 4,475 of JBLHKV010000130.1, forward strand.
GTCGAGGCGGTCGACCACGAAAAACAGGAAACTGTTGGTGTCTGTTTTGTCGCGGACCCGAAATTTTCGATTCGAAATGCCAACGTCAGTTATGCTGAGAAGCAGGCAATATTCGGCGTCGATATTGATATAGGTCGCAACGAGGTGATCGCGATGATCGGTCCCTCCGGTTGTGGGAAATCGACGTTTCTGCGAACACTTAACCGGATGAATGATACGGTAGAAGATTGCCGCGTAGAGGGTGAGTTCTTACTCGACGGTAAGGATATCTATCATCATCGAATGGATGTTGTTGCGCTACGGGCACAGGTCGGGATGGTTTTCCAAAAGCCCAACCCCTTCCCTAAATCGATTTACGAAAACGTCGCATACGGCCCACGGATTCATGGTCTTGCTGATACTCGCGTCGATCTGGATGAGATTGTCGAGAATAGTCTGCGACGTGCCAGCTTATGGGATGAGGTAAAAGACCGACTGCACGATGCTGGCACCGGACTATCTGGAGGTCAACAACAGCGCTTGTGTATTGCACGGGCCATCGCTGTCGACCCTGAGGTGATTCTTATGGATGAACCCTGCTCCGCATTAGATCCCATCGCAACCGCGCGAATAGAAGAGCTGATAGAAGAGCTCAGTCAGAATTTCACGATCGCCATTGTGACCCATTCCATGCAACAAGCCGCGCGGGTGTCCAGCCGTACCGCGTATTTCCATCTGGGAAAACTTATTGAAGTGAACCCCACCGAAACGGTTTTTACAATGCCCGAACATGCATTGACTGAAGCCTACATCACCGGCCGATTTGGCTAAGCAGGAGACCACAATGGATAACTTTTCCTTTGAAAACCACATCACGAAACAGTTCGACGAAGAGCTGGAGGAAATCCGTAGTCAGCTGCTGGAAATGGGCGGCCTGGTCGAGGAGCAATTGCGGATGGCGATAAGATCGATTGAAGATGCCGACAGCGGCGTGGCGGAGACTGTCATCCGTCAGGAAACGCTGGTGGATGGTATGGAGCGCAGTATCGACGAGGCGTGTACGTTGATAATCGCCCGTCGCCAGCCCGCCGCGAGCGACCTGCGGCTTATTGTGTCGGTGGGGCGCGCGGTCAGTGACCTGGAGAGAATTGGGGACGAGGCAAAGAAAATCGCCCAACTCGCCATTACCTTGACCGAGGAGGGTAAGTCGCCACGTGGCTACACGGAAGTTCGACATATCGGTCAGTGTGTTACTCAGATACTACATTCGGCGCTGGATGCTTTTGCGCGATTTGACGCCACTGCCGCTCTGGAAACCCTACAGTTGGATGATCAGATAGACCAGGATTACAAGACTGCGGTACGAGAACTTGTGACCTATATGATGGAAGATCCACGCAGTATCAGTCGAGTAATCAATATCCTTTGGGTAATCCGTGCACTCGAGCGTATTGGCGATCACTCCAAAAATCTCTGTGAGCAAATTGTCTTTGTTGTTCAGGGGCGAGATATCCGCCACGGTCAGCTATAGCTGCACTGCGGACGTACTTTTACTAAAGACCGGGTAATATTCGTCGCCCACGGCGAGTCTATCCCGGAACCACAGCGGATTCATTGCCCAGCGCGAATATAACTTCGTGGGCCCTCAATACACCGTGACAGTGACTGCAGACTACTTGACCGTGAAGAGGTTGGTTGCAGGCGGTGTGGGTGAGTTGCACGGGATTACCAGCTGTAGCTGAGCCGCACCACTTGTCGCCCCACTGTAGCAAACTAATAAACCATGGGAATAGCGACAGTCCCTTGTTAGTCAGTTGATACTCATACCTGGACGGGCGCTGCTGATAGGCAATTTGGGTGAAGATATCTGCACCTACCAGAAACTTCAGTCGATCGGTCAGTATGTTGGTAGCGATGGGTAATTCTCGATGAAATTCATCAAAACGACAGAGCCCATGAAAGGCAAGCGCGGTCAGATTGGCAGACCAACGATCGCCAACAATGTGGATCAGATTTTTATAGAGACTTCGGTCGCTCGGTACCTGGAGGACTGAAATTGAAGAACGGCGCCTAACTTTTTTTTCGCGTTCGTCTTGGGTCGCTCCCGGTCCCGGTTGATAGTTAACATCCCAGGGGTCTATCGAGCCCGCACAATTCTGGCACTCCATTCCAGGCTGAAAGGTATGGTTGCAGCAACTGTGGGTGAGTTGCACTTGGTCGAGGCTTGGCTCGATGAAAAATTTACGCTCCCACGCAATAGCCATCAGAGCGCAGTCGTACAGCTCAATAGATTTGGTCGTCAGGTGATAGCCCATGCGCTTGCCGCCGGCGACCAAGGGTGCTTTATTGAGACAGCCCATAGTCTGTAACCAAAGTAGCCGATCGGACAGCACGCTCTTCGATACCCCGGTAGCTGCCATCATTTCACTAAACGAGTTAATTCCCCAGAACACTTCCTGAATAATTAGCAGGCACCATTTATCGCCGATTTGATCGAGTGCCCGGTTTATGGAGCTGGCTCGGGTCAGAAAAGTTGACACATAGTCTCCAGAGTGCGGGTTCCACCCGGATCACCGGCGGTCGCGGGTACCAGACATATTTCGTCTGCACCTGCGCTGCGATACTCTTCGATTCTCGCTGCGATAGCAGGGTAATCGCCCACCAGGCCCACTTTGGAAATCAGTTCATTCGGCGTTGCTGCAAGTATTTCCCGGGGATGGGGTCGGGTCTTGGCGAACGCCACCAGCTCTGCATATCCGGCCGCACTCATCATTTCCGCGTACCCCGGTGCCGATAAATAGCCGACTATGGCATGCCGCAACTGTTCGAAGGCTTCCGGTTCAGGGTCGACGGCGCAGGTCAGCCATACCGCCAGCGTTGGGCAGGGAACCCCCTCGGCTGCTGCTGCGGCTTGTAATTGTCCGCGCAATTGCGCCAGGCTCGCCGGTGTGACCATATTGAGCAACATGCGATCAGCTCTCCGCCCGGCTACCTTGATTGCCGCTGGTCCGAATGCCGCTATGGTTAAAGGTTGGGCGGAGTGGTCCAGACGTAGCCGATAGCCTTTGCAACTGGCGAGTTCGCCAGCGAAGTTCATTTTTTCTCCGGCCAGCAGTCCACGAACTATCTGTGCACACTCATCCAAGTGCTTTGCGGTTCTGGCGCGCGCGCGTCCATGCCATGCTTCCACCACCACCGAACTGGAGGCGCCGAGCGCCAGACGGGTGTTGCGGCCAGTGAGGTTTGCAACAGAGGCCACGCCCATAGCCATGGTTAACGGGGTTCGCACGGAGACCGCTAACGGTCCGACGGTGAGCTCGATTTGTTGCGTCTGTAGGCCGACAGCGGTAGCGAATGCGAAGGCATCGTAGGTAGCCATTTCACCTATCCATAATTCGGTAAAACCGAGGCGATCTGCATTTAGTGCGACTTCGAGATTGTCCTGCGGTGGTCGGTCTTGCCAGAGCGGAGTGACGACGCTTAATTTCATGCTTGCGCCAACGTTCCGCCAGCACTCCTCCAAATATCATCGCCGCGAGCCCAGGAGGCGTGAAACCCAAACGGTACACGCGTGGGTAGTTGCACCCGGCATATCGGTCCCTGCTCTATATTCCTGGCATCAAATATCAGGCATTCCGAATGCCATGTATTGGCGTCCGTAACGATCGTGGTTACGTAGCCGTCGTCTTCATCACTGGATCTGGTTGACGTGGGTTTGGGCGCGTACACTGCCTCGCTGCCATAAACGTTGGCGCCATAATCCCACTGGCTACGCTGACCGGTGTCGTTGTTGTACTTTACCAGGCCCGTGAAACGCAGCGTGTAGCCGCCTTCATGTAGTAGCGGGATATGCTGGTGATAAGAATATTTCGACTTGACGCCGTGAAACACCGGATTGGATTTGTTGAACTCGGTATTAAGGTCATCTAAATCCGTTTCTCTGACCTCGCCTGTTTTCAGGTTAAAGCGCCAGCGATACGCGTTGGCCTCGAGACGCATATAAGCGAGCATAGAGGCCAATTCACCCTCGCCGGCAACGGCATTGGGCATGGGGTTGACGGAGCGGCAACCATCCATCGTAATCCAATCGCCATCCTCCCAGCAGTTGGTTACGTGGAGAATGTAACATGGCTCGCACTCGAACCAACGTATCTCACCGCCCGCTCCATGACGTGGAATAACCCCAAACCGCGTGGGAATGTCGTGATGGAAGGTCAGCACCCTGTATTTATGCTGCCTAAGCACATTCATATCGTGAAAAAAGGGCAGGTCGTGCAGGATTGTATAGTTGGAAGTAAAACCCAGGTCGTGAGGTAGGCGTGGCCCCGGTAGTTCGATATCAACCTCGTGAAGTAATTTCCCCGCGGCATCGGCAACACCGTAAGTCAGGTATGGAGGCTCGTCGCCGTAGTCGAAGAACAACAGCTCTCCCGTAGCCCAATCTACTTTTGAGTGTGCAGACATGCGTCGTTGCTTTCGCCCCTGTAACTGAAAGGGGCCTTTGTTTTCCATCGACCGGGCGTCCATACGGCACGGGTTCCCGGCGTTATACCAAAGCGTCATAATGTCGCCGTTGTAAACAAAAACATCGGTGTTGGATGTGTCCTTAATGCCAAATGGACTGATGGAATAATCGAAGGGACCCATAACGCCTGGCGAAAGCGAATACCCATCGCTGGCTTCCTTGTTGAAGGCGTCAGTGTGGACGAAGCGGTTACGATAGGACGCTTTGCCATCCCGAAAGTAGACGCCGTGCACCATCCCATCTCCATCGAAGGGGTGGTATCGGTTTTTTGGTTCTAAAACCGGGTTGGGGCCATTTCGAAAGTAGGCGCCATACAAGTCCGCGGGAAGCTCACCCAAGACCTCCAGTTGGGTTTCGTCCAGCTCGTGTATCAGCGGTGCATGAACGCCGTGGAGATAGGGGTTGTCGTGTTTGTATATCCAGGGCTGGGTATCTTCAAACTGAGTGACAGCGCCGATACAGTGCTCCGTAACGGGATATAAGCTCTGCTCTGCAGTCATTGTTTATCATCTCCTTTGTGCGCGGTCTATTGCTATTGCGAGCACCGATTGAGTCTTGCAATTATAGGAGTATAGACGTATGGTCTTGTTATGCAAGTAACTAAATTGCCAAGCTTGGAGGCTAGGGGTTGTTGATCACATCCAGCGACAGACGCATCGCATCTCTAACTTCATCCGGAGCCTGGGGTGAAGAGACCCTGCACGGCTTGCTCGCTTGGCACGCCGCTTCAGTGCCGGACAAAATGGCGGTTTCCGATCAACCGAATAGGCGCGAATTGACCGGTGATACACCGGTGGTCCTAACCTGGAAAGAGCTTAGTCACGCTGCAGCGTCCCTTGCCACGCAATTGCAGGGGAAGGGCTTGAGTCATGGCGATCGAGTCGTCGTTCAAATGCCCAACGTGGTCGAACTGGTGGTGTGCTACTACGCGTGCAGTCAGCTCGGTCTAATAATTTCTCCGATTCCGGTTCAATACGGACGTCACGAGTTGGAGGTGATTGCGCAGGCTTTGGAGCCCAGCGCTGTGCTGACGATAGAGCGTCTCCGCGACCAAACACTCGCCGCTAATGCGCGGGAGGCTCTACCAAAAATCCCGGTTTTGGTGATGGGAAGTGAACTTGTTCTCTCTAGCGACTTTGCGATAGATCCTCTAAATAGTGTAGCCAGCGATGCCAACCAAGTGTTGAGTCTGTGTTGGACATCAGGCACTACCGGAACACCCAAGGGTGTTCCCCGGACCCACAATATGTGGTTGGCGACCGCGAGGTGCACGATTGCTGCGGGAGACTACCGTAGCGACGATATTTTGCTCAATCCTTTTCCGATGGTAAACATGGCCGCTTTGGGCGGCTTCTTGTTTCCAGCAGCGCTGCTTGGTTGCTCAATTGTTTTACATCACCCGCTGGACCCACCGTTGTTTCTACAGCAACTACAAGATCAAAAAATCAGCTTTACCATAGCTCCCCCAGCACTGCTTAACCAATTGGCAAAGTCTGCCGGGTTGTGGAA
>JBLHKV010000131.1:0-10486 GCA_047618115.1 Halieaceae bacterium
GCCGGGAAACCCCCTTACCTGCTTCTCTGCCTCCGACCATGTGGTGTAGATGCCGGGCCGATGGCCAACCCAAACAACGTAGTACTTCTTTGCTGCCATAATATTTTCCCTTGTCTGCTTCCCATCTAATCGAGGGTGACCTGCATTCTGTTGCCAGCACTCGTCACAAGCCAGCTGTTTGTGCTCTATCGGTAAAACCTCTGTTAAAAACTGAAGTTAAAGTCGGAAGGTTATCGGAGTTTTTGGTTCCGACAGACGATTAATCTGTTCTATACATGCTAGTCTTGGAGCGGGTTTTTGTCATCAATCGAATGGAGCGAAACGGACGGATGGCCAAGGATTTTAGATTGATGTGTGTGGGCGACATCCACTTGGGGCGCCGTCCGACACGACTCGCCAGTCGGGTTGCTGACTTAGGCGTGGGCATCCACGAGCTTACTCCTGCAGCCGCGTGGCACGCTGCGGTCGAATGGGCGTTGGCGAACCAGGTCGATGCAGTTGCGCTAGCCGGTGATGTCGTTGAAAGTCTAGAAGATCGTTTCGAAGCCTTCGGTCATCTCGAGCGCGGCGTTCGTCGACTTACCGAGGCCAACATCAGCGTCATCGGCGTAGCCGGCAATCACGACGTCTATGCGCTGCCCCGACTCGCCGACCAACTGCCCGAATTTACGTTACTAGGTCGAGGCGGCAAGTGGGAGTCCGTTGAACTCACCGGTGCTTCTGGTGCGCGATTGTGCATTTTGGGTTGGTCGTTTCAAGATAAGTGCGAGCGCCGTAATCCAGTCGACGAATTACCGCCGGGAATGGGTTCCAGTATGCCAACGGTCGGCTTGCTGCATTGCGATCTCGATCAGACCAACAGCCCCTATGCGCCTGTGCCACGACGTTCATTCCAGAACGCACCGGGTATTGCATGGTTTCTGGGCCACGTGCATTCCCCGTCGGACCTAAGCGGGCCGCGACCTGTGGGCTACCTGGGGTCTCTCGTCGGCTTGGACCCCGGTGAACCTGGGCTGCATGGCCCTTGGCTCGCGTGCATCTCGGATGGTGCGCCGATTACTCTCGAACATCTGCCACTTGCGCCGCTGCGATGGGAGGCCGCATCGGTTGCGATTGACGAAATTGACGATGCACCACAAGATGAGATAGAAGACGCGCTATCCGGAGTTCTCGTCGCCGGCATGGAGGCCATTCACCTGCGCATCGAACCGACCCTGGGTACCACGCGGCTTATAGGATGCCGCCTGCATTTAACTGGCCGCTCGCGGAGCCATCGTAAACTGCAAGAGGCCGCGGGCAACGAAAACATTTCGAAGCTCACACGTAGCTTTGGTTCCGTTGTTTACTTTGTTGACAAAATTTTCGACGAAGCCGCCCCGGCGCTTGAGCTGGAGCGGCTGGCGCAAACAAAAGATCTGCCGGGCCTGCTCGCGCAACGCATACTTGTGTTGCAGCAAGGTGGTATCGACTCCGATCGGCTGGTCGCCCAAGCACTCGGAGTACTCGATGAAGCGGGCAAGTTTGCCGCCCATGCGGTAGATGACGAATACAGCGGCCACGAACCGGTATCACCCGACGAAGGGACGCGCCAATTTTTGGTCGCCGCGGGAATGCAGGCCCTTGAAGAACTCCTCACCCAGCGTGGCATTAGCGAAGGGAATCATATCATTGGGGGCCAATCGTGAAGCTCGAACGCGTCCGCTTGGAACGCGTACCGGGCATCGATCCTGCGTTTACGATAGAAGATCTAGTGCCCGGGATTAACGTCGTGGTCGGGCCAAATGGCTCGGGCAAAACATCGTTTCGCAAAGCCGTGGCGGCTACGCTCTGGCCGAGTGCCCATTACTCGAAGCAGCTAGAAGTTAAATCCGAATGGAAAGATGGCGAGCGTCGGCTAGATGCGCAGCGCGATGGTGGCACAGTTACTTGGACAATTGACGATACCAGCGCGGACGCTCCGGCCCTGCCGCCGGCCCATCTTGAACATTGCTACACGCTTGGTGTTAGCGAACTCTTGCTGAGTGACAACACCGCTGACCAGGCCATCGCCAAGCAAATCCGCGTTGCGATGTCGGGTGGTTACGACCTCGGCGAGGTTGGTAGCACGCATTTCGAGCTTAAGTCGCACTTCGGACGTCACGAGCGCAACGAATTTGAGACCGCGCAACACGCCTACAAAAATGTTTGCCGTGATCAACGCGATCTGGGCGTTGATCAAGACAGACTCGAGGAACTTCGCGCCGAAGCCGAAGCAGCCAAGGCCGCCGAACGGCTGATCCCGAGGATCAAGGGTGCGCTCAAGCTACAAACCATGAGCCGAATGGTGAGCTCGCGGCAAGAAGCAATCGATCTGTACCCTGCAGTGATCGCCAATATATCTGCGCAAGACGCGGAACTGCTCGATGAGTTTATCAAAGGCCGAAAAGACGCCGTTTCGAAAGTCGAAACTCTCGAAGATATGATTGGAGGGCTTAAGTGCAGCATTGCCGACTCCGGACTCGGTGAACAGGTGCCAGCGCAAGAGGATCTCGACGCGGCCTCTGCCCGCATTGCAGGAATTGTGCGAAGCGAAGACGCACTCGCCGGGGCGCGCACTCGACATCGTACAGAAGTCGCGAAGGTAGAGGCGGCCAAGCAATTGCTGGCCGGCGGCGTAGCTGGCGATGCGGTGCCCGATATTTCCATCGCGGCATTAAATCGAAGCGAAATACTTATGCGCAGGCGCGAAAGCGATCGCGCAATCCGCAAAGCGCTCGAACAAGAGATCGCCGCACTCGGTGGTCGCAAGACCGATGGGGACGCTCGAACACTAGAGGCCGCTTCTGCTTTGTTGCGTGACTGGCTCGCTACTCCGGTTGGTGTCGCACAGGCCGTACCGGTGTCTATGGCGCCAGTGGTGATAACTTGTTTTATCGCGCTGATGGGTGTCGGGCTGGCTTTCTTTTTTCATCTTTACTGGCTGCTGGCAGCGGGCGCGGGTATCGGTGCAGCCGGTGGGTTTCTGTTAGCATCCCGCCGGTCGGTCGAGGCGAACAGCGGGGTAGCAGAGCGCGACCGACACGCCCAGCGGTTCACCGAACTGAAGGTCGGCAGCCCCGCTGCGTGGTCTTCTGAGCAGGTGCGTGCGTTATTGCGTGAGCTCGATGGGCGGCATAGTGATGCCGTGTTAGGCAGTGCGGCCGAAGAACAACGAAAGCTGCTCGAAAAGAAACTCAGTAAGCACGGTGTTGATGAGAGCGCCACCAATGTTGAACGCCAAAACCTGCTGGCCGAAATCGGAATTGACCTGGGCGAAGATCTGGCCTTGTATGAAATAGCAGCCAGATGTCGGCAGTATGCCGAAGCGAGTGCGGCTCTGATCGCCGTGGCAGCAGAGATTGAACAATACAAAAACGATTTGATAGATCCTTGTGCCAGCGTGGACCACTTGCTCGCTACCTATGAATACTCGCCCGCCACAGACAGTGCCGAGCGCGTTACGCAGCTGAAAGCACTAGAGCGCAAATTCTATAATTACATGACTGATCATGGACAGCTCGAAAAGGCTCAGGGGAACCTCGTCGAGGAGCAAAAGCGTGTAACGAACCTCGAAGAGCAGATCAAGGCCTTTTACGAAGGTCGTGGTTTGGCGGTTGGTGACCGTCAGCGGCTAGACGAGTTGCTTGAACAACGGCCAGAATACATTAGGCTGACCAGCGAGCAATCAAGCAAGACCCTCATGCTGAACGAGCTGGAGACGGAACTCGGAGAGCACGCTGAGTTGTCGAAGCTCGATGAGGAAGAATTGAACCAACGCCTTGGGGCTGCGGAGCAAGAAAGTGCCAAGCAAAGCGATGTTGATCAAGAAATCGGCGCGATCGAACAGCGAGTTAAGGCCGCCATCGAAGGCAGCGATGCAGAATTGGCGCTGGCTGAAGTCGAAACCAAACGCGACGCGCTACTAGAAGCTGATGTGAAAGCGCGGCTGGCCGCAGCTGGACGCTTCTTGCTCGACCAGGTTGACGAGGAGCATGAGAGAACGAGCCGCCCAGTTGTCCTGGAGCGCGCGATGCAGCACTTCACTGCGTTCACCCACAACGCCTTCGAGTTAACACTCGCCGATGGCGACGACGGTGGATTTCGAGCGCGCAATACCACGACCCGCGAGCTACTCGAATTGGCCCAGCTCTCCGACGGTACACGCATTCAACTGCTGCTTGCCGTGAGACTTGCCTTTGCGACCAGCGCAGAGCGTGGCACCAGTATCCCGCTCATGCTCGACGAAGCATTGAGTACTTCTGATCCGGAGCGCTTCGCTGCAGTTGCCGAAGCACTGACCTTGCTGGCCGCAGATGGGCGGCAAATATTCTATCTCACGTCCAACCCGGCCGACGTCGCCGTTTGGATTGGAGCCGCTCATCAAGAGACGGCACTCGCGCCAGCGATCGTTGATCTCGGTCGCATTCGCTGGGATCAAGCGGCCATCAAGAACATCGACGATTTGAAGCTTCCAGAGCGCACAGCCGTTGCCAAGCCCGATGGTATGGGACCCGAAGAATATGCTGTTGCACTCGGTGTTCCGCCGGCGCGTGTGCATGCGCCGATCGAGGCGCTGCACCTGTTTTACCTGCTGCGAGACGACCTGCCGCTGCTCTACGAGCTCATTGCAAAGTACCGAATCGATACCGTGGGCAAGTGGCTGTCGTTCTCGGTGACGGGCAGAGCAGACAAGCTACTGTCGCTACAGGACTGTAAGCGACTCGGTGCTATCTGCACCGGTGCCCGTGAAGTACAACGAGCAGCCATAGTTGGTCGCGGCAAGCCAGTGGATGCGCAGGCGTTAGAAGAAAGTGGGGCTGTGACCGGTAAGTATATGCCGGTGCTTCGAGACTTAGTTCAGGTCGTCGGCGGGAACGCGAAGGCAATACTCGATGTCATCAACGACCCGGGAGACGATCGCGTCAAAGGATTTCGAAAGAAGAACCACGCCGAACTCAATGAGTATTTTGAAGCGAGCGGCTACATCGACACGAGCCCAAAACTTGAAATAGCGACCATCTATGCACGGACAATCCTGGCGATGGCGGTAGAGATTGATGAGGGTGTCGCTACCAAGGATGAGTGCATGGCATTGGCAGACCGATTGCTTGGGGCGTTTGAGGCATAAGGTTGCCCACGGCCATCGAGCAGTTCGCTATGCACAGCTTTCCAGGTCCTTATCAGTTAACTTATCGGCCCCTAATTACGCTATGATGCGCGGCTTTAATCCCAATAGGTCGCTCGCTATGAACCTGCAAGATATCCATATCGGCAATAATCAGCGTAAGAAATTACTCAAGGCGATAGTTGATGAAAAACTATTGCAACAAGATGAAGAGGCGGTGATATTAAACGTGGCAGCCTATCTTAGCTATAAGGCCTCGAGTGGCGAGTCGCCGGTTGAAGATATTATTGGCGATATTGAGCTCGACTACAGCGCCGAGTATATTGTTTTTAATTGATTGTATTGGTGATATTGATACCGCCAATTTAATGGCTGCACCACTAATACCGTTTCTATGCCTATTTGTCTCGCGTGAAGCGAATGTTACGCCACAACCGAGATTTTACACCTTTACCCACTTTCGCGGATCGCTTTAAATAGCGTGGCTACAATTTTTGTATCCCGGTGCTATTGCATCAGGTCCATCATTTGGTAGAGGAATAATTCGTGGCTGTTGAAAAAAACTACCCGGAAATACGCGATGCCGTCGCCAAACTGTGCGCCCGGTATCCCGGTGAATACTGGCGTAAACTGGATGAGAACAAGGAGTATCCGTCAGGCTTTGTTCAGGCCTTGACGGATGCGGGTTACCTCTCGGTACTGATTCCGGAGGAGTACGGTGGCAGCGGATTGCCCTTGGGTGCGGCCTGTGCGGTGCTGGAGGAAATCCAGCGCAGCGGCGGTAATGGCGGCGCCTGTCACGCCCAGATGTACACCATGGGTACTGTGCTGCGTCATGGCAACGAAGAGCAAAAAAACGAATACCTGCCGCAAATTGCCGACGGTAGCCTACGTCTGCAGGCATTTGGTGTGACCGAGCCGTCCAGTGGCACAGATACCTCTCGCATTCGTACCAATGCAGTACGTGATGGCGATGACTATGTGGTGAATGGCCAGAAGGTGTTTATTTCCCGCACGGAGCACTCCGACCTGATGATTTTACTGGTCAGGACAACGGCGCGAGAGGCTTGTGCTAAACATACTGATGGCATGTCAGTTTTACTGGTGGATATGCGCGAGGCGGTGGGGAATGGGCTAACCATAAACCCGATAAAGACCATGATGAACCATGCGACAACCGAATTGTTTTTCGACAACTTGCGGGTGCCGGTGAAGAACCTGATTGGTCGGGAGGGCAACGGCTTTAAATGTATTCTTGATGGCATGAACGCCGAGCGCATACTGATTGCTGCAGAATGTATTGGTGATGCGCGCTGGTTCACCGAGAAATCCTCCGCCTATGCCCGCGACCGTGTGGTATTTGACCGGCCCATTGGGCAGAATCAGGGCGTCCAATTTCCCATTGCTCGGGGACATATCCAGACCGAGGCGGCTGCGCTGATGGTGCAGCAGGCGGCGGATATGTACGATGCCGGCCTGCGTCCGGGTGCCGAGGCGAATATGGCCAAAATGCTGGCATCGGAGGCGGCATGGGCCTGTGCGGACACCTGCATCCAGACCCATGGCGGCTACGGTTTCACAGAAGAATACGATGTTGAACGTAAATTCCGCGAGACGCGCCTGTACCAGGTGGCCCCTATTTCAACCAATTTAATTCTGTCCTTTGTTGCGACCCAGGAACTGGGTCTGCCGAGGTCGTTCTGATGAGCCAAGTTCTGGAAGGGCTGCTGGTTGTTGCCATGGAACAGGCCGTGGCGGCACCTTACTGCACCTCGCGCCTGGCTGATGCCGGTGCCCGGGTCATTAAGGTTGAGCGGCCAGAGGGAGATTTTGCTCGCGGCTATGATCATGTGGCCGACGGTGAAAGTGCATACTTTGTCTGGCTCAATCGCGGTAAGGAATCTGTGTGCCTCAACATCAAGAATCCCCGTGATCGGGATTTGTTACAACGCATGTTGCGCGAGGCGGATGTCTTTATTCAGAACCTGGCGCCGGGCGCCGCGGCCCGCTCCGGATTTGATTCCGGTGAGCTGCGACTAGGCAATCCGCGCCTGATTACGGTGGATATCTCCGGCTACGGGGAGGAGGGGCCCTACCGGGAAATGAAAGCCTATGACCTGCTGGTGCAGTGCGAAACAGGGTTGGCATCTATTACCGGCGGGCCGGAACAGCCGGGCAGGGTAGGGGTTTCTGTCTGTGATATCGCCTGCGGCATGTATGCCCATGCGGGAATTTTGCAGGCGCTGCTGGAACGCGAACACACGGGTAAGGGTAAAGGGTTGGCCGTGTCGTTATTTGATGCGATGGCCGACTGGATGACAGTGCCGCTGTTACACCAAGACTATACGGGTGTATCGCCTAAGCGCGTCGGTCTCAATCACCCCTCGATCGCGCCCTACGGTGCTTATACCTGCAAGGGCGGTGACCAGGTGGTCATTTCAATACAAAATAATCGCGAGTGGCAAAATTTTTGCGAGCTGGTGTTGGCCCGCCCAGACTTGTTTGAGGCACCTCTTTTTGTTCGAAATGTAGAGCGCTGCGAGAACAGACCCGCACTGGATAAGGAAATTAGCGAAGTGTTTGCCACTTTGGAGCGGGGGGAACTTACCGAACGGCTGTTCGAGGCAAAAATTGCATTTGGCTCGGTTAATTCTGTGGCTGACCTGTCAAGCCACCAGCAATTACGGCGTATCGCTGTGGCAACCCCGTCTGGATCAGTGGCGCTGGTCGCCCCACCGGTGGTGTCAGCTGGCGAAGAGCTCAGCTTGCGGCCGGTACCAGCGCTTGGACAGCACACAGAGGCCATTCGCAGGGAATACGACCATGCTTAGTGAGCAGCTGATCAAGCTTGTTCGCAGCAAAACAATTAGTGCCGAGGATTTACAGCGTGCCAGTATCTTTACCCTGGATGCGATTGCCAATGCCCTCGCCGGCCGCAATACCATCCCGGGCCGGAAGTTACTGCAATGGGGTTCCCGTCAGGGCAGCGACCCCGGGCGCCGAGCTTTTGTAGCCGGTGGCCTGACGCATATTTTGGAAACCGATGATTTACATCGGGCCTCGGTAACTCATCCTGGCTGCGTGGTTCCGCCGGCGGTGTTTTGTCTTGCCGAGCGCGAGGGTAGTAATGGCATGGCGGTTTTGACCGCTATTTTGCAGGGCTTTGAGGCCATGTGTCGTGTGGGTATGGCGGTGGGTCCCGCCCACTATAAAATCTGGCACAACACTGCGACCTGTGGCCCCTATGGCTCCGCTGTTGCCAGTGCCAGTTTACTGGGGTTAAGCGACGAGCAAACCATGCATGCTTTTGGCAATGCCGGTACCCAGTCGGCCGGCTTGTGGCAATTTCTGGAAACCGGGGCCATGAGCAAGCACCTGCATGCCGGCCGCGGTGCCGAGGCTGGCATTGTTGCCGCCGACCTCGCGGCTCTTGATTTTACCGGGCCGCCCGAAATCCTGGAGGGTGCAAAAGGCTTCTTCGCCGCCACCTGTGCCGACGCAAACCCTGCAGCAGTGTTGGCCGATAGCAATGCCCCCTGGCAACTGACTCTGACTTCGATCAAACCCTGGCCCTCTTGCCGCCATACTCACCCGGGAATTGATGCGGCGCTGGAGCTGCACGAGTTACTGGCGGGTCGCGATATTGCCTCAATTTATGTCGAGGCCTACCAGGCCGCGCTTGATGTCTGTGATCGACCCGATCCAAAAAGCGAGTATGAGGCAAAATTCTCTATTCACCACTGTGTCGCGGCCGCACTGGCAGATGGAGACGTCAAATTTGCATCCTTTACTCCTGAAGTAAGAGCGGAATTGGCGGGACTTCGGGGTCGCACCACAATCGCAGCGACAGAGCCTTATGTGTCCGATTACCCGCAGGCATGGGGTTCGAAAGTGACGGTGACGACCGCGGATGGCGAGGTATTGTCTAGCCAGCGCAATGGTGCCAGAGGCGATCCGGAGCTGGCCCTGTCAGATGATGAAATGGTGGTCAAGGCACACACCCTGCTCGCCTTTGCAGGTTACGACCGGGCCCAGGCGCAAGTCATTATAGAGGGAGTGTTGGCGCTGCCGGATAATCGCAGTGAAAGCTCGGAGTTTATCGCCTACATCTGTGGGCAGTTGAGGCTTTAGCCCTGGAATCTCCGGGTGTTGAAGCACTGCAAACCTGAATCTGGCAGCGGTAGCAGAGAAACGATATTTTTGGCTGGCCACGCGCCTGTCGAAATTCTTTCCTTCTCGTCGAATATGTCTAAACAAGTCGGTGGCGGTTCTTTCATTATGCCTGTCCCGACAACAGTATGATTGGCAGGCAAAATAATGAATTATCCACTGACTGAAGAGCAAAGTATGTTTCTGGATTCCCTGCGCGGGTTTCTGGAGAAGGAAATATATCCTCACGAGAAAGAAGCTGACCGCAGTGGTGTTGTGCCCGTTGAACTTTGTGAGCATATCAAACATCGCGCGATAGAAATGGGGTTCTATGCAGCTAATCTGCCTGAGTCTGTGGGTGGTGGTGGCCTGGACTATACCACCTTGGGTTTGTTTGAACGGGAGTTGGGCAAGGCCAGTTATGGCTTGGGTGGAAACCTTGCCCGGCCGACAGAGTTGCTTCTTGCCTGCGAAGGCGACCAGATCGAACGCTATCTCAACCCCTGTGTGAGTGGAGAAAAACACGAATCTTTTGCCCTCACAGAACCTGGCGCTGGTTCGGACATTATGTCCATGGAGACCAAGGCGGTAACGGCTGGAGACGACTATCTTATCAGCGGTATGAAACACTTTATCAGTACCCCCTGTATTCCAGATTTTGCCATTGTTTTCGCCATGACCGGCATTGATGAAACCTCACGGGGCCCGCGCAAGCGAGTGACCGCATTTCTGGTTGATCGTGGAGAGAAGGGTTTCAATATTCAATTGGGCCCGACCTGTGTATCCCAGCGCGCCTACCGCACCTATGAACTGAGCTTTGATGAGTGCCGTGTCAGCAAAGATCAGATCTTGGGTGAAGAGGGCAAGGGCCTTGAGTTAGCAGATAAGTGGTTGGCCATGGGCCGGGTCTGGGTAGCGGCGCAAAGTTGTGGCAAGGCAGAGCGAATGTTTGACTTGGCTAAGGGCTGGGCTGCTACTCGCAAGCAGTTTGGCAAGCCTATCGGCAGCTTTCAGGGTACCTCCTTCAAGTTGGCGGATATGGCCACGGAACTGCACGCGGCAGACCTTATGACCATGCACGCTTGCCAGAAAGCCGACCAGGGCATTATGCAACCGGAGGATGCTGCGATGGCCAAGCTTTATGCCTCGGAAATGGTGGGGCGAGTGGCTGATAATACCGTACAGATATTTGGT
>JBLHKV010000132.1:0-10479 GCA_047618115.1 Halieaceae bacterium
AACAATGGCTTACGCAGTTTCACGCCGACAAATGAAGAGCCGCGACACACCGCCGCACCAACATCGCGCACCAGTCTGGACAGTCACAATGCACCAAGGTGGTGCGCCTCGGAGGCAACCGACCATCGATGCTGGGGTTTTGGTCGGCACCGAATTGCAGTAACATTAGCTGGAACGAGATCTATGAGGCCACCGTGAAAAATCAGCCCGTAAACAAGTTGTTTGATCAGCTAAATGAAGTGATGGGAAAGAGCGGACTACGTGGTGAGGCCGAGAAAACCGTTCGCGCCGCAGCACAGGGATTGCTGGGCAAGTTAGATATGGTGGCCAGAGATGAATTCGATGCCCAAACCGAGGTACTGATACGTACCCGAGCCCGGGTGGAAGAGCTGGAGCGGCAATTGGATGCCCTCAGCAGGGAGGTAGAGGCCATGGACAAGGCTCACTGACCAACATTATTTACTAACAGGTCAACCAAGGATGGATTATGAACCTGGCTATTACTCTCAGCCGTGCCCAGCACGGAATTTCAGCGCCTTTAGTGCGCGTCGAAGTCCACATATCGAGTGGATTACCCACGCTCTCAATCGTCGGCCTCCCTACTACCGCGGTCCGGGAAAGTAAGGATCGAGTTAGATCCGCTATACAGAATTCCCATTTTGAATACCCTCCGGGGAGAATAACTATCAACCTCTCTCCGGCAGACTTACCGAAGGACGGCGGCCGATTTGACCTACCCATCGCCATTGGCATTCTTGCTGCATCGGGACAGGTTCCAACAAAGGGCCTTGAAAAAATTGAGTTTGTCGGTGAGTTAGCGCTTACTGGTGAAATTAGAGACGTGGTGGGCACCTTCAGCGCAGCGCTACATGCCACTCAATCCGGGCACACTATTTTCGTACCACCGACTAACGCTGCGGAGGCCGCACTTGCCCCGGGTGCCACCGTGCTCACAGCACCTAACCTGCTGCAGATTTCAGCACACCTGCACGGCAATGATATCCTCCCGCCTACCGCACCCACGCTCGATCTTCCGGACCCCTGCTTCCCGGATTTCTCCGATATCAGAGGTCAGCTCGCCGCCAAACGGGCACTGGAAGTAGCTGCCGCGGGCAATCACAACATCCTGATGATCGGTCCTCCTGGCACTGGTAAGTCTATGATGGCCGCCCGGGTGCCCGGTATCCTGCCGCCTCCAGAGCCCCACGAGACCTTGGAAATCCTCGCCATTCATTCCGCCTGCACACAGCGCGCACCGATCTCGGCCCGAACCCAACGACCGTTTCGCAACCCCCACCACAGCGCCTCTGCGGCATCCATGGTGGGCGGAGGCAGCAATCCAAGGCCGGGAGAAATTTCCATGGCCCACGGAGGCGTACTTTTTCTGGATGAAATCGCCGAATTTCCCCGTGCGGTACTGGAGGGGCTGCGCGGGCCGCTGGAATCGGGTGAAGTGATAATTTCGAGAGTACATAATCGAGTATCTTTTCCAGCCCGCTTTCAGTTGATCGCCGCCATGAACCCTTGCCCCTGCGGTTACGATGGTGATCATCAACACAGATGCCGTTGCACGCCAGATCAAATTCATCGTTATCGCGATAAATTGTCGGGTCCGCTGCTGGATCGAATAGACATACAAATTCAGGTGCCACGAATCAGTGCCAGCGTGCTGGCGGATCTGGCGCCACCGAGTGAAGGAACGTTGGAAGTGGCCAGTCGCGTTGCTTTGGCCAGGAATATACAACTGGGACGCGCTGGAAAACCGAATGCAATACTCACCAGCACAGAATTAGAGCGAGACTGTCAGCTCACCCCAGCACAGCGTGGGGCACTGCTAAAGGCAATTGATAAACTTGGTCTTTCGGCTCGCGCATATCATCGACTGTTGAAGGTAGCCCGCAGTATTGCAGACCTGGACAACCGCAAGGACATAGAAGACATCCATATCAACGAGGCGTTGGGCTATCGAACCTGCGGCATCCACGCTAGAGCCTGACAGCCGGATCAGGAATCTTGCGATATCGAGTCCATCATCTCATCCATGGGCTGGGGAAAAGCTACCCAGTACCCCTGGGCAAAATCGACACCAATATCGCGCAGCATTTCCACGATCTTTTCACTTTCCACAAATTCTGCCACTGTTTTCATACCCATCACCTTGCCAATTTCATTTATCGATTTGACCATGGCGAAATCGATCGGGTTATCTGCAATATCCTTGACGAAAAATCCGTCAATTTTCAGGTAATCAACGGGCAACGTCTTCAAATAGGCAAAGGAAGACAGGCCGCTACCAAAATCATCCAACGCAAAGCTACAACCTAGCTTACGGAGCCGCTCAATAAAGGCCACTGCATTGGCCAGGTTCGCAATAGCAGCGGTTTCGGTGATCTCAAAACAGATACAACTGGGCGGGATCGCACATTCGGAAAACAACGTCTCCAGAAAACCAACAAACTCCATATCACCCAAGGATAGCCCCGACAGATTAATCGAGCACTTTCCCAAAGACATTAAATGGTCGGGGTTTTCAATCAACCAGGAGAAAACGTTCTCCACAACCCAACGATCTATTTTAGGCGCTAGGTTGTAGCGCTCTGCAGCCCCTAAGAATGCTCCAGGGGAGACTATAATGCCGTCGTCATCGAGCATCCTCAAGAGAACTTCGTAGTGGGCCAATGACTCGTCGGCACCGTCTAAAGGCATGATCGTCTGGTAGTAAAGCTGAAACCGATCCTCCTCCAACGCGCGGCTGATTTGTTCGACGCACTCCATCTCGCCGTGCCTTCGCGCCAACTCTACATCCTCCGCGCGATAGATGTGCACACGATTGCGCCCCGCATCTTTGGCAGCATGACAGGCCTCATCGGCCCGCTGCAGTATTTCTGTGGGGTTGTAGCTATAACCATCAAACACCATCAGGCCGATACTGACGGTAATTTGGTAACGACGACCCTGCCATAAGAAGCGAAATTCTGTAATACCAGCGCGAAATTTCTCCACAACGGCTTCAGCCTGAAGAGCGCTACACTGTTCCATGAGAACACCGAATTCGTCGCCACCCAACCGCGACAACATATCTCCTCTACGAACCAGCGGCTTAAGACAGTCTGCCAACTGTCGTAACAGATCGTCGCCGGCAACGTGTCCACAGGTGTCGTTGATGACCTTAAACTGATCGATATCGAGATAACAGAGGGCATTTTCCGTAGAACTATCCCGCGTGGTTAGCAGCAGATCCGACATTCTGGTGTTTAACTGCCGTCGATTTGGTAAACCCGTAAGATAGTCATGGCGAGACTGGTGTAGGAGCTCTTCAGACAACTCCCGGGTCCTTGAACTGTCCCCGCAGGCAACCAACACCTCCACACGCCCATCTGCCGCTTGAAGTGATCGCCAACTCAACCTGGACCAGAGCTGGGTGCCGTCTCGGGTGAGCATACAGGATTCCAAATGCTCGATCATCTGCGGCGTATCAAGACAGGAGCGCAGCGCTACAACTGCCGATGGCGCGTGCTCATGTTCGAGAAAATCAAAAAATGACCTGCCAAATAGTTCGCCTATGGCGTAACCCAGGCTTTCGAGGCCAAACTGGTTCAGTCCGCGGATATTGCCGTGAGCGTCCAAGGTGAACAATGGGCAGGGCGCCTGATCATAGAGCTTGCGGTAGCGGCTCTCAGCTCGCTGCTCGGCGGTTTGAGTTTCCGCCAATCGCAGAAACTCTGCGCCCTCTTGCCGGGATTTTATCACACCACGCGGGACTGCATTAAAGTCTAGTTTCGCCATTTGTTACCTTCTCCCAACCTTAGCCTGTAATACTGCAATATTCGTGCCGTTAAATGTCTTTTTCGAAAATATACTAAGCTCCTGTTTCTAATCGTTTTTATTTACAAATACCAGTCTACCAGGGCAAATAATGACGAATACTGGGACATTTTGATAAACACTCGCCATTTATTTCGAAAAATATTGCGAATCAAGCCATCGAATCCATTGGTATCTCTTCGTGTGTAGCGCCGCCCATGCCTGCTACAATGCGCGCCCGCCAAGGCCCGCCAGGTTTCAAAGTCAAAACAGTGAGCAAGCTCAACAAAAATCAACGCGAAGCCGTCAAGTACATAGACGGTCCTCTTTTGGTTCTTGCGGGTGCCGGTAGTGGCAAAACCAGCGTTATCACGCAAAAAATTGCCTACCTTGTGGAGCACTGCGGCATCGCTCCACGCCATATAGCAGCCGTGACCTTCACCAACAAAGCGGCTCGGGAAATGCAGGAACGGGTTTCTGGCTTACTCGGTAAAAGCCCGGCACAAGGCCCCTCAATCAGCACGTTTCATCGTCTTGGCTTGAGAATCATCAGAAGCGAACTCAAAATACTTGGTTTGATGCCCGGGTTTTCGATTTTCGACGGCCAGGATAGCCAAACACTAATCAAGGACATTCTGCGGGAGAAACACGGCGACGACGGCGGGCAAGCGGATCACGTGTTGCGCAAAGTATCGACCTGGAAAAACGATTTGATCGACCCAGTGACCGCGATCGCGGATGCCAAGGGACCAGCCGATATGCTCTGCGCCCAGGCTTACAAACACTATCAGCGGGGCCTGAGAGCTTGTAATGCAATGGACTTTGACGACCTCATCAGCCTACCCTGCACACTCTTTGCCGCACGCCCCGACATACTTCTACGCTGGCAGCAGCGTATTCGCTACCTACTTGTCGACGAGTATCAGGACACCAACAATAGCCAGTACCAACTGGTGCGCTTTCTGGTTGGGTTGTCGGGTAAGCTCACGGTAGTTGGCGATGACGATCAGTCTATTTACGCTTGGCGCGGCGCACGCCCAGAAAATCTGGAGCTTCTCCAGCAGGACTACCCCGGCTTAAAGGTCGTCAAGCTGGAGCAAAACTATCGCAGTACAGCACGACTATTGCGGGCTGCAAATCAGCTAATCTCCAATAATCCGCATATATTTACCAAAGAACTCTGGTGTGAAATGGGTCCTGGCGAGCCCTTGCGCGTTATTCATTGCGACGATGAAGAGGCCGAGGCCGACCAGCTGATTGCGGAAATTCTCGATCATCAACTCCGCCACAGCACACATTTTTCCGACTATGCAGTCCTCTATCGCGGCAATCATCAGGCGCGTCTTCTGGAATTGAAGATGCAAGCCAACCAGGTGCCATACGAAGTCAGCGGCGGTACATCCTTTTTTGCGCGAAGTGAAATCAAAGACGTCATGGCCTATCTAAGGCTGCTTGTGAACCCGGCGGACGACAGCGCATTTTTTCGTGTTGCCAACGTACCACGCCGGCAACTAGGTACGGCAACCATGGAATCACTGGGCGCGTTTGCGCAACAAAACGGGCTCTCGATGCTTGCCTCATGTGGTCAGGTAGGAGGCCCGAGTACCAATGATGCCAGTCGCAAGCGGCTGCGTAAATTTTTTCATTGGTTCGCAGAAGTCAGCCAACAGTGCCAGGAAGGAGACGCTATAGTAGCGATCCGACGCCTGCTCAAAGACATCAACTATCGCGACTGGCTGGAGCAAACCAGTTCATCTGATAGCGCCGCTGATCGACGCTGGTCAAACGTCGAATTCTTGATTGAAAATCTCGCACGGGCACTTCACGGTGACGAAGACACCACTATCGAAGAAGCCATAGAGCGCCTGATCCTGCGCGACCTGATGGAACAACAAGAAGATGAAGAGGAGGCCTCTTTGGGTGTCCAGATGATGACGCTGCACGCATCCAAGGGGCTCGAATTTCACCATGTGTATCTGGTCGGCATGGAGGAAAATATCCTCCCACATAGAACCAGCATCGAAGAGGATAGCGTAGAGGAGGAGCGTCGGCTGGCCTACGTTGGCATTACCAGAGCACAGCGCTCACTGACCATGCTGTTAGCGAGAAAGCGCCGTCAGTACGGCGGGGTTGTCAACTGTGAACCCAGCCGTTTCCTGGACGAGTTACCTGTCGACGACCTCGCACATAGCGGTCGCGGCCAGGAAGATGAGCCCGGCCAGAACGAATCACGTGGAAGAGAAACACTGGCCGGACTACAAAACCTCTTTGCCTGAACTGGTGCTACCTGCGATCCAGGTATGACAGCATGGTTTGTGCGTCGCTGCAGGTAAATGGATCCTGCTCGCAGTTATCTTCCTTGCCAGGTTCAACAAAGGCCTGCTCAATCACCCCATCCCGCACCAGGAGTGAGTAGCGCCAGGACCGATCACCAAAACCAAGGTTATCCTTGCGTACTGACATACCCATCAAGCGGGTAAAATCGGCATTACCATCTGGTAGCATTTTTACGTTAGACACACCGAGATTCTTTCCCCACTGGTACATGCTGAAAGCGTCGTTAACGCTGAGGCAATACACTTCGTCGACGCCTTTTGCTTTAAAGTCGTTGTAGTGAGACTCGAAGCCGGGAAGATGGGTGCCGGAACAAGTCGGTGTGAAGGCACCGGGTAATGCGAACAGGACGATAGTTTTTCCTGTGAATATGTCACCACTGCTGACGTCCTGCCAGCGGAATGGATTATCGCCACCAACTTCCTCGTCGCGTACGCGGGTTTTGAAGGTAACGTCAGGTATTTGGTCCATCATTTCGTGCTCCTATAAATAAGCCCTGCAAATAGGCTCGATAAATGAGCTATGGCAAGTCGCCATTGCTTATCAACAAGGTTACGAAAAATGTTTGATCGAGTATATCGATTAATTTAGGAAAAACTAATCGTAAAAAGCGATTTATAGACTATTACTGCTCTTCGACAACCTCACCGGCGCGGTACACGACGGCGCGCTGCAACGCGCCCTCACCACCAAAGATTTTCCAGCTGCCCTCTTCTTCGCCGGCGAGGAACCCGCCCTCGATATTGAGATAGCCGTCTTGCCAGGCTTGCCAGTCGCCGTGCTTTTTGCCATCCAGGGTGCAAAATCGTGCGTAGCCATCGTTGCCCCAATTCTCAACTTGCACGCTGCTGGTGTCGGAACATTTGAAATCGACTTCCGACATGGCGGTAAAAGTTAGCTCACTGTCTCTGCTGGCCGTGTAAATCGGCAAAAAATAGGCCGTAAGCCCAGCCACCAATGGTGTGCCAAGCAGAAGCAGAATAATCCAGAAATGCGACTTAGATTGCATGGTAGGCGTTTCGATTTAGTTTGCGCTACTGGCTGCCGGCGATCATATGATCGACGGCCGCAATAATATCGTCGTCGGAACAATCCATGCAGGCGCCCTTGGCCATCATGCTAGTCCCAGGCACACCATCGATACCGCTCGCATATAGAGCCTCGCTGCCCTTGGCGATCCGTGCAGCCCAGGCATCGACGTTACCGACGATCGGCGCACCACCAGCCCCCGTCATATGGCAGGCCATGCAGGCCGCGTTGTATACATCTTCACCGGAACGCTCGACTGAGACCACTACAACCGCGGCTCCGCAGGCGCTGTCGCTTTCCAGACAAGCGTGGCCCGTGGGTTTGATTCGGGCTTCAATTTCGGCCCGCTGCTTGTCGCTGACGGCGTGCGCCGACACGCTAGCCAAGCTTGAGGCAACAAGCCCCACCATAAACATAACCTTTGTACGATATTTCACGCTAGAATCCCCTGGAAGTCGACGCCAACTGGCCACAAAACAGCGTCTCATTATAGCCACTATTCAACGACACTGAAATACGAATGAACGGGATACGAAAAAGCAAAACCCTCAATTACACTGATCGAGGCCGAAAATGAGCCTGGAACTGTGGCAATACGCCCTGTTAACGAGCGTTGGCGTGATAGGTGGTTTTCTCAATGTAATGGCTGGCGGCGGCTCTCTCATCATGGTCCCGGTAATGATATTCCTGGGCATTCCAGGTCCTGTAGCCAATGGCACCAACAGAATCGCGCTGCTCGCTCAAAACGCAGTGGCAATCCTTACTTTCATGCGCAAAGGTTTTTCAGACCTCAAGCTGAGCCTTAGCCTCGCCGCCTGCGCCCTACCGGGTGCAGTGCTTGGCGCGATTTACGGTACCCAGCTGGAGGGGGCTTGGTTCAATCGAGTCGTCGCCTTTATTATGATTGGCGTTATGTTGTGGACATGGTTGGGCCCAAAAGAAAGCGCTCTCGACCACCCACCACCTACGAGAAACCGACTGATCGTGGGCCATCTGATGATGGTTGTGATTGGCATGTACGGTGGATTCATCCAGATTGGCGTGGGATTTATCATCATGCCGGTACTCCAACGCGTGATCGGCATGGATATGGTTAGAGTTAACATGCACAAAGTGTTTGTGGTCGGCGTCTATATGATCGCGACCTTGGCCATCTACGCCTCCCGGGTGGAAATTCTGTGGATGGTAGGTGTTGCACTGGCGATGGGAACATCGCTGGGCGGCTGGATAGGTGCTCGCATATCCATAAGCCGGGGCGAAGAGACCATCAAGATGGTGTTGAACGTGGTACTGGTGGTTTTCATCATCAAACTGCTGTTCTTCACTTGAGAGCGACCAGTAATACCCGTAAGACTGCCCAGCGGGCGTGGACTGTCCAAGACTTCACAGGTACTATTGCGCGTCCTCGCTAGAGGTACAGGCGCCCGTAGCTCAGCTGGATAGAGTAGTGGCTTCCGAAGCCATTGGTCGCAGGTTCGAATCCTGCCGGGCGCGCCAATTTTTTTGTTTCGACCAGGCTCAGTGAACTACCTATACTTGGTCATTGGAACCTGCGACCTGGTCGCATGCGGAAGGCCGCCCCGTTCGAATCCTGCCGGGCGCGCCAATTTTTTTGTTTCGACCAGGCTCTATCCCAGGCTCAGCACATAGGCTAAGAATATGAAAAAATGGCTGATCATCTCCGTAGTAGCACTGGTAGGCATTGGCGCGGTTTATAGGGAGTCTTTAATGGATGTCGCCATGGCCGAGTTAACCCGGGATATGTTTGTCGACAGCGATGCCGACACATTTGATCCAGGCCTTCCAGTCGGCAGCTCTTTTCCCGAGATCCGTGCCCGCTACCAGAATGTCGTAATCAAGGACATCGAGCCACACATACGCGATAAGGGCATGATCTTTGTTGCTGTGCGCTCGGTCGACTGGTGACCCTTTTGTAAAATGCAGCTCGTGAAGCTGCAAGAAATCTCAGCTGTATTTCACGATGCAGGCATTGGTATCGTTGCAATCACTTACGATGCACCCGAGTTACAACAGCCATTTATAGACGAATTTTCGATCTCCTATCCGCTGCTATCAGATATAGACGCGACGACGATTCGCTCTTTGGGAATTCTCAACACCGACCAGGCACCAGAAGATGACCATTACGGCATACCCTGGCCGGGGATTTTTATTGTTAATCCCGCCAAGGAAATAGTCGGCAAGATATTTCTCGAAGGCTACAGTACTCGTGTGTCGGCGGAAGCCGTTCTCGACTACGCCCAAGATATACTCGACCCGAGCAAACCTGGCTAGCTATACCGGCCCAATAGGGTATTGGTCTGCCTCAGCTTGGTCGACAGCAGGCGAGCCAGATAACGGTGAATCGACATGGCCAGCTCAGGATGCTCACGCTCCATAAGGCGTAGTTGCTCCAATGGCAACTCGTTTACCTTGGTATCGGTATTGGCAGTAACCGTTGCCGTACGCACCCCGTCCATGTACAGCGCCATCTCGCCGAACACGCTGCCGGGTTCCAATACACGCAGAACAAAGGGTCTGCCATCCATACTCACGGTCGACACACTAAGCTCTCCTTCCTCAACAATATAGACGCAGTCGGCCGGTTCGCCGGCGGTAATCAAATTTTCTCCCCGCTTAGTCTCGACCAAGCTCATATATTGTACGATCTGCTGCCAGTTAACTTCACTCTCGAGCTCATCGGCACCCAATTCCACCAAAAACTGCTGAACTGGATTCGATGGCAATTCACTGATTTCATATTCCTTAAGCAGCTGATCCTCGCAATAGGCTAGCGCTTGATTTTGCTCATCAAAGTATTCAATAAAACTATCGGACAGTCGGCTCCTCGCCATATCTGCGCGCAGCTCGGCGGCGAGACCCGAAAACACGAGTTCACCACCAGCCCGTTCAGCGACCTGGTAGAGCTGCAAAAAACCCATTACCGCGGTACTGTCGATACCGCTAACACCGTGAAAATCTATGACAACAAAAGACTTCCCACCAGCCTTCGTATTGGTCAGGGTGGGCATCAGCTGCATAACGAGTTGATGCGAGCGAGCAAAAAATAAATAGCCCCGCAGCTTAGCTAACGTGATCCGAGTTCCCTCATTGTAAAGAATCTGTTCTTTGTCTTTGGAGCGATCAACGTTACTGCGCGTCTCGCGCCCGTTAATGACGTACTGAACCGACTGCACCTGGCTGTAATCGATCAGAAACAGAGAAACACCCACGCCCACACCCAGTAACACGCCGGCAATGAAGCCAAAGTAGATAGTTACCACCACGATCGCTGCCACCGCGATCCAATCC